>USNI01000085.1 GCA_900555975.1 uncultured Desulfovibrio sp.
GTGATTTTCCGAACCTTACCGTCATCAATACTCACGGCGGCTATCCCTGGGTGCAGCAGATCCTCTTCGTGGCATTCAAGCGTCCCAACCTGTATCTCTGCCCCGACATGTATATGTTCAATGTCCCCGGCGTGAGCGACTACGTGATGGCCGCCAATACCTTCATGCGCGACCGCATGGTTTTCGGCACCGCCTATCCCTTCATCGGCTTCAAGGACGGCGTGGAGCAGTTCTGCGCTCTGCCCTTCAAGCCTGAGGTTCTTCCCGGTCTGCTTTACAAAAACGCGGCCCGGGCTCTCAAGCTCAACATCGCCGACTGAGGCGACAACCGCAGGGGCCGTCTCTCCGGGGACGGCCCCGCTTTTTCCCGTTCAGGAGACTCTATGTCCCCAGCCCAGAAAGCCGACATCAGAAAGTATGCATGGCTTCTCTTCTTTCTGCTCACATCATGCTACGCTCTTGTCAGCTTTTTCCGCACCTCGACAAGTACCCTCGCCGTCGACATCATGGAGGACTTCGCCGTAGGCGGCGCTCTCATGTCCGTCATGAGTTCCGCCTTTTTCTATCCCTACGGCTTCATGCAGATTCCGGCAGGCATTCTGTCCGACCGCTGGGGCTCACGCAATACCATTTCACTCTTCATGCTGCTCGGCGCCGCCGGGGCGCTTCTCTTTGCACTGGCCCCAAACGTGGGGACGGCAACCGCCGGACGCGTCATCATCGGCATGGGGATGGGAATGGTCTTCGTCCCTTCGCTGCGCGTTTTTCTGCGCTGGTTTCCTCTGCATCAGCATGTGCTCATCACCGGTCTCCTTCTCTCCCTCGGCTCCGGCGGCATGCTGCTTGCAACCTGGCCGCTCATGAAACTCTCCGAGCTGACGGGATGGCGGGACAGCATGATTTTTGCCGCTCTCCTCACGACGGCCATGTGCCTTGCCGTATGGATCCTGGTGCGCAACACCCCTGAAGAAAAATTCGGCTGCGACGTCGTCATTGCCGGACGCATTCCCTTTTCGAAAACAGGAAAGAAACCCCTGCCGCTGAAGACCGTCATGGCCAGCATTCTGCGCAAGCCCGCCTACTGGGGAATATCCGTCTGGTTTTTCTGCGTCTACGGATCCTTTTTCGCCATCACCAGTCTGTGGGCCGGTCCGTATTTCATCCAGGGGTATGGCCTGAGCAAGGACGCTGCCGGCGGCGTGCTCTTCTTCATGGCTCTCGGGGCCGTGCTCGGCCCTTCGCTGGCCGGACTCATCGCCCAGCACGGAATATTTTCAAAAAAATTTCTGCTTGTTCTTTCCTGTCTTCTGTCCCTCATGCTGGGACTTCCCCTCGCCCTCCCAAGACCCGTACTGCCCGAATGCCTGCTGCCTGCATGGGCGCTTCTCTTCGGCATGTTCTGCGGAGGCTTCGGCGGCATCGCTCTTGCCAAGGTTCAGGACGATTTTCCCGCTCAGATCGTAGGAACCGCCACGGGCATGATCAACATCTACTGCTATCTGGGAACAGCGCTTCTCCAGCTCGTCAGCGGATGCATCATGGAGTGGCAGGATCCCGGCCAGAGCACCTATCAGCTTTCGCAGTATGCCGTCATGTTCATGCTTTTCATGGCCATGCTCTTCTGCGCTCTTGTCGCCGTTTCCTTCTGCCTGCGGTCGGAAGGAAAAACGGCCCTTGCCTATGCTACCGCCAAGGAGTGACTTATGGGTAATAATACCTCATTCCCGCATCTTACTGCACCCATAACCATCAACAGCAGGCTTACGCTCCGCAACCGTATGGTCAAGGCTCCGCAGTCCAGCTGGTTCTTCGAGAAAGACGGATCCGCCGGCGACCGGGCCACGGACTTCTATGAAGCTCTTGCCGCCGGCGGCGTCGGTCTGCTCATCGTCTCGGCCATCACATGGAGACCCGACCATCCCTACGGTCCCTACGGAGCGCTGAGTGACGACAGATTCATTCCCGGCATGAAGCGTCTCGTGGACCGCGTCCACTCGCACGACTGCCCCGTCATGTGCCAGCTGCATCACGGCGGTCCATCCGCAGCCGCCGGACACGGGGGCGGGCTGCCCGTCGGCGCATCACCCATGGACGTCGCCGACATTCCGAGTCCGGGCAAGGCCGTACACGGACTCACCCGTGAAGAAATCGAGGAAGACAAGAAACTCTATTTCGATGCTGCCGAACGCGTCGTGGCCTGCGGCTTTGACGGCATAGAAGTGCACTGCGCTCACGGCTACTATCTGGAAAGTTTTCTGAGCCGTGTGTGGAACCACAGGGACGACGAATACGGACCACAGAACATGGAAAACCGTACCCGTCTCATTGTGGAGATCATCACCGAGCTGCGCCGCCGCTTCGGCCCCGACTACCCCATCGGTCTGCGCATGAACGGTCATGAGTGGGGAGCCAGAGGCGGTCTCACCGTGGAAGAAGCCGTGGAAGCGGCCAGGATCTTCGAAAAGGCCGGCGTAAACTACATCAGCGTGTCCGGCTACGGTTACGGCCCCCTGCCCTTCCGCTATCTGCCCGACTACTGGCCCTATCCCGAGCCGGAAGAACACATGAAGCCCTACATGGACGACTACCGCGGACTCGGTCTGCTCATCCCCGGTGCGGCTGCCGTCAAAAAGGCTGTTTCCATTCCTGTCATCGCCGTAGGCCGCATGGACGAAAACAAGGGCGAAACCGTTCTTGCCGAGGGCAAGGCCGACCTTGTCGCCTTCGGCCGCTATCTCTGGGCCGATCCGGAATTCCCCAACAAGGTCATGGAGGGCCGTATCGACGACATCGTGCGCTGCACCCGCTGCGGCACCTGCGAAGATCCGCCTGCGGGCCGTCCCCGTCGCTGCCGCGTGAATCCCGCCATGGGCCGTGAAGCCGAACTGCGCATCGTGCCGACCGACAAGCCCAAGAAGGTGCTTGTCATCGGCGGCGGCCCCGCCGGCATGGAAACAGCCCGAGTGGCGGCCATGCGCGGCCACAAGGTCATTCTCTGCGAAAAAAGCCGCACGCTCGGCGGCAAGCTTCCTCTCGCCTCCATGATCAAAGGCTCCGACGTGGAGGACATCCGTTCCATCGTGCCCTACTACACGGGTCAGCTTGCCAAGCTGCCGGTGGACATCCGTCTGAACACCGCCGTGGATGCGGACTATGTGCGCCGGGAATCTCCCGACGCCGTGGTCATCGCCACGGGCGGTCTGTATACCCTGCCCGGTCTGCCCGGCGTGAACGGCAGAAACGTGAGCGGCGTCAATTCGCTGAGCCGGCAGGTCAAGCTGCCCCTCGTGGTCTTCGGCCCCGATCTTCTGCACAAGCTCACCAGGATCTTCCTGCCCATCGGCAGACGCGTCGTCATCATCGGCGGCAGGATCGAGGGCGTGCAGGGCGCCATCTTCCTGAACAAGCGCGGCCGTGAAGTCTGCGTGCTCGAAGACGGCGCGGAACTCGGCAAGGGCATCCCGCCCCGCTACATGGACAGGGTGCGTCCCTGGTTCGACAAGCGCGGCATCACGGCCCGCACGGAAGTCACGTTCAAGGAAATCACGTCCAGGGGCGTGGTCTATCTGGACAAGGACGGCAAAGAACATCTGGCCGAGGGAGATTCCGTCATGGTGCTCACCTCTCAGGTGCCGGATTTCTCCCTCAAGAACAGCATTGAAGGCTTCGTGCCCGAAGTCCACATGGCCGGTTCCGTCAACGGCGCCGAAGTTGGCAGTCTCATCGTCAATGCCATAGAAAACGGCCGGCGCATCGGCTGCAGTCTCTGATCACAAAGGCAGAACTCTCCGCTGCCTCACATGAAAAACAGGAAGGACATTTCCCGAGGGAAATGTCCTTCCTTCATGCCCGCAGCACAGAACGACGTCATCCCTCTGGAGGAGCAACGACCGCATTCCTGTCTTTCCTGCCGAGATCCGCAGTCCTACCATCCTCCTCCGAGAGCCACGCAGACCTGAGCCACGGCGGACAGCTGTGCCGCACGACGAGAAGCAAGCTCCATCTGCGATGCATAAAGCGTGCGTTCAGCCTCCAGCACGTCCAGATACGGAGAATATCCCGCGCCGTAGCGCAGTCTGGCCAGATCAACCGCTTTCTCCATACGCTGTGCGGCAGCTTCCAGACTCATGACGCTCTCCGCCATGCCCTTCTGAGCGGAAAGCGCCGAACGGATATCGGAAAAAGCCTGCTGTACGGCCAGCTCATAGGCGGCGGTCGCCTCACGGACCGCTGCTTCCGCCTGCCGGACACCGCTCATAGTCCTGCCGAAGGTGAATATCGGCAGGCCGACATTTCCCCCGAAACTCCATGTTCCCGAACCGCCTGAAAAGAGACGATCCAGCGCCGCGCTTGCCGTTCCGAGACTTCCCGTGAGACTGATGGACGGAAAAAACGCGGCTTTTGCCGTCCCGACCTGAAAATGGGCTGCGCGAAGCGCCGCCTCGGCAGAAAGAATGTCAGGCCGGCGCTCAAGCAGCGCTGAAGGCAGTCCTTCCGGAAGCACAGGCGCGGCTGGCAGAGCGTCCAGAGCTTTTTCCGGAGTCACCTTTCCGGAAAAAATCTCTTCCGGAGAAGCTCCCGTCAGCAGAAGAAGCGCGCCTTCGGCCTGCTCCATGCGCGTTTTCGCCTGTGCCAGAGAATCCTTCAGATCATCCACCTGCGTGCGTACGTTGAGCATGTCCAGCTCGCTGACTGCTCCTCCGGCATACTGAATTTCATACAGCGCCGCGTAATGCTCCCGTACGGCAAGCGTACGCTCGGTAAGAACAAGCTGCGCTCTGTAGTTCAGCACATCAAAATATGCCGAACAGACCTGTCCGGCCAGAGAAAGCTCAAGAGCGGCATTCGCCTGCTGTGCGGAAAGCAGGTTCTCCCGCGCCTCTCCGGCAAGGCTGCGATAGCGCCCCCAGATATCCAGCTCCCATGCCGCTTCCACGGCTCCGCTCCACAGAGAACCTGTGCGTGACGGTGAAGGAACGGAACCCGCACTCTTCCCTTCCAACCTGTTTACGCGCTCCTCCAGCATCCCCATTGCCTTCATGGCCTCATAGGAAGCCGAGGCGTCCACGCTGCTTTTCGTGCGTTCCCCGCTGCCCTGCGCCGAAATCTGGGGAAAAAGATCGGCTCTGGCCATGCCGAGAGCGGCACGTGCACTGTCCACGCGAGCCAGACTTTCCTCCAGATTCCGGTTCTGGGAGAGCGCCCTGTCGACAAGACCGTTCAGCGTTTCATCATCAAAGCGTCTCCAC
>USNI01000086.1 GCA_900555975.1 uncultured Desulfovibrio sp.
ATGCCGCCGGTCTTGATCCGGAAACCGGCGAGACCGTGGAGGTGGAAGAACTGGCTGTGGCCGCATTCATTGCGCCCGCGCATACGCTGACCGGGCATCCCGTCTACGTTACGGACAAGGACGCCCCTACTCTGCCGCTTTTCGCCTACGCCGCCGTGGGCATGATCGGTGATCGTTTCTATGTCTGCGCCAAAAAGGTCGATGAGGATCCCCGCCAGATCTTCACCGGCATTCCACAGAAAAAGATCAACAGGGCTGCCAGAGATCTCATGGCAAAGTATCCCCGCAACCGGTTCATTCAGCATCTCATGCAGAACTGCGTGCTGAAATACGGTTGTCCCGCAGCCAAGAACCTCGCCATAGGACGATATGAGGCTCCCATTCCCACGTCGCGCGTATGCAACGCCCGCTGCGTGGGCTGCATATCCCACAAGAACGAAGATTCCACCATCTGCGCCACACCTCAGGATCGCCTGACCTTTACTCCCACGGCGGACGAAATTCTGGAAATGATGTTCCATCATATGAAAAATGAGGAACATCCCATATTCTCCTTCGGACAGGGCTGCGAAGGGGAGCCTCTTACCGAAGCCCCTCTGCTGCTTGAGGTCGTGAAGCGATTCCGTTCCGAAGGTGGCCACGGAACCATCAATCTGAACTCCAACGCCTCCATGCCCGACGAAGTGGCAAAGCTTGCCGAAGCAGGACTCTCTTCGCTGCGCGTAAGCATGAACAGCGCAAGGGACGAGGTATATCTTCGCTACTACCGGCCCCGCAGCTTCACCTTCGCCGACGTGCGCCGCTCCATCAGGGAAGCCAGCAGCCGGGGCGTGTTCGTTTCCCTGAATCTTCTGTATTTTTCCGGCATCACCGACTGCGAAGAGGAAATTGAAGCGCTCGTGGAACTCATCAATACCTGCGGCGTAAGCTTCATCCAGCTGCGCAATCTGAACATAGATCCGGAACTGTACATGCACCTCATGGAAGGCATTGCCTTCGGTCCTTCCGTGGGACTGGTGAACTTCCGCAAGCGGTTGAAAAAATATTGTCCCGGTCTGCAGTTCGGCTACTTCAATCCTTATGTGGGGGACGAGGCGGAAGAACGGCAGGACGGCTCCGCGGCACCGGATGAAGGCATCGACAACGAATGATGCACGTCGGCGTGTCGTCATGGATATCAATTTCCATCGCGGCGCGCCGATTTTTTCATGAGCACTCCTTCCTCTGAACATACGGCATGCGGCTTTGCCCACTCCGCTACGTCTTCCATTCATGTCCCCGCATTTTCTTTCCTTCCGCTTCTCTGACAGACTCGTACGGCAAACGCGTGCTGCATTTTTCTCCGCACTGACCCTTGCCTGTCTGCTTGTGCCGGTCTGTCTTCCCGATCAGGCCCGGGCCTATGAGACCCGCATCGTGACGGATGACGGCGGCACGCCGCTGTTCGAACTGCGTTTTTTCGACAAAGGAGAATGGTATTTCAAAGGATTTGATGAAGAAGATCCCTCCCTTTCCTCCTGGACTCTCGACAGGGAACAGAAGAACGCCGTCACCTCAGCCGCTCAGTTTCTGGCCGACGTCATCGGTCCCGGCGCTCTCAACACCGCTCCCCTCTCCATCAATGTCGGCACCTATGACATTCCCAATGCCGAATGCGCCTGTCAGCTCTATGATGCAACCGGGTCCGTCTCTCTGCCGGGCCTGCAGACAGGACTTCTGGGAGGCACGGCGTCCAATGTTGCGGCCCTTGTTCTTGTCGGAACGCTGGACAGCGCTGTTGCCGACCATCTCTCGCCTCTGCCCGCCTTGGAAAAGATTGATCTTGCCAGCGTCATCAGTCATGAACTGATCCACGGTCTGGGGATGTATTCCTATGCGGTCAGCGGAAAAAACGACGTGCTTTCGGTCTGGGACACCCATCTCGTCGATGCCTTCGGCACGGCCCTGACGCCCGGCATGACCGTCACGGTCTGTGGAACGGACGGCACGCCGGGAAAAGATTTCATCGTCGGTTATCAGGAAGACAGCGGCGTGACCTTTCATGGGGAACATGTGCATGAGGTCATGGGGACAGACACCGGTCTGCCCGTGGAAGGCTATGAATGGAGCGGCACGGAGAACGGCGTCGACGTCTATGTGCCTGATCTTTCGCATATCGAACTTGAACACGGATTCATGAGTCATCAGAGCTACCGCAACCATATCTTTCTCATGGAAGCGGAAATAGCGGCTCTTCAGGACATCGGTTACAGCATCGACAGGAAAAAGTACTTCGGATACTCCGTCTACGGAAACGGAGAAACCATCGTCAACCGGAACGGCTATTTCGCACGCAATGAGGAGGGAACGGCCTTTCTGTCCGGCCAGGCAGGAACAACGACGCTGGGAACAGGTCTGCACATCTATGGAAAGGCCAACCATGTCACTCAGGCTGCCGATCTTCTAGCATGCGGCACGGCCGGAACCGGCATTCGTGTGGACGGCAGCGGGAACACGCTGATCCTGTCCCCGGACGTGCTCGTTGCTGCGGACGGAGCATGGGGTACGGGCATACTTGTCTCCTACGGCAAGGACCAGACCATCATCAGCAGAGGCAGTGTCGAGGCTCTCGGAACGGACGGCATCGCAGCCCGTTTTGACTTCGGCAATAATTCCATCGGCAATGATACCGAGTACCGCGGTTCATGGATCTGGAACTGCGAAGGGGAACCTGCCGATATCCAGACCTCGGGCATCAGGGATGAAAACGGCTTTGACGGCCCTCTCGCAAGCACGTTCGACGTGAGCGGTCTTCTGGCCGGTCAAAAAGCCTCCATCTTCATTTCAAGGAATGCCTTTGTCCGGAACATCAACATTCTTTCCGGCGCGTCGGTATATGGTGACATCATTTCGGAGTGGGACCCGGAACTTGAGGATATCCAGTATGCCCCCGACGCGAGAGATGATCTGCATACCAGCCTTTCCTTCGGTCTGGCTCCCGACGCCGAAGGCAGAGCCGGAGAAAAAGACGACGCCTTCGACATGACGCTCTACGGCGGCATCGACGGAGAAAAAAGTCTCGACATGCGTCTGGAATCCGGCCATCTCACCGTAACCGGCACCGTAAACGCCTACTCGCTGCGGAATGCCGGCCATCTCGATCTTTACGGCATGAACGCCGACGGAGATACCGCCGCCATAACCGCGAGCTTCATCAACGACGAACATGCCGTTCTGGAAACAGGTTTCTCCGCCTCCGGGGAGGTTTTGGGCATAACGGCCGGACAGGCCGAACTGGCCGGAACATGGGCACTGCGCCCGCTGCCGGACTTCTACGCCTCGAACGCCATCGTCACACCTGAAGATCCGGTCACGGCGGACACCGTGAGCGGAAAGTTCAGCAGTGTGACCATGGCGGACAACGTGTCTCCCACCCTGCAGTTTTCTCTGACGGACGAATCCTCCCGCCCTTCCGTTCTGGTCTCCCGCGCGTACGACGCCTACAGCCGCCACGCCGGGAATGAAGGCGCAGAATCCCTGGGGCACGCTCTTTACGACATCGCTGATCATGCCGACGGAGATATGCGCAATCTTATCGCGGCGCTTGACTGGTCGGGGCAGGACGGTTCCGGCGTGACGCGCGGTCTGAACATTCTCGGCCCAGGAGCCTATGACATCTCAGCCCGGACGACACTCTCCCAGATGTCCGAATTCACCGCTCTTCTGTACCGTCAGATGACCGCTTCCCAAAGCATGCGTCGGACTGAAGATGTCTCCGACACAGGGGCATGGAACATATGGCTCTCTCCTTACGGTTCGGGCACGTGGCAGGGAACGAGAAAAGGAAATAACGGCTGGCACAGTACGGGAGCGGGATTTCTGCTCGGAGCCGATCGTTTTCTGGGCGAAGGTCTGACGCTCGGCGGACATCTGGCAACCGGCACAAGACGCACGAGCCTGCAGGACGACACGGCCACCGCCGAGACCCGTTTTCTTTTTCTCGGCTCTCAGGCACTTCTCGCGCCCGAGCGGTGGAACGGCCTCTCTCTCACGGCTCAGCTGCGGCTCGGCATGGAAAACGGCGACATGGACAGAAACGTGTTCATGAACGACTATTTCCGGAACCATAAAAGCGACTGGACGGGACTTGCGGGCAGCGCCATGATCGGCGCCGGCAGGGACTGGACATGGACGTTCGACAACGGTGTTCTCGCAGCCGGCCCCGCAGCCCGGATGGAATACCATTTTCTGCAGCGCCCCGGCATTTCGGAACACGGCGACGGGGCGAGCCGTCTGCGTCTGGAGGCGACCCGCCACCACAGCGCTCCTCTCACGCTCGGCGCGCATATACGCCGGACTGCGGCGCTTGAAAACGGCATCATGCTCGACGCGAACGCCATGGCAGCATGGAGCCATGAATGGGCTGACGTCACCTTCAGGACAGACGCGCATTTCAAGGACTGCCGCCATGCCGCCTTTTCCTCCGCGACGGACACCGAAGGCCGCGACGCCCTGCTGATTGAGGGAAGCCTGCGACTCACAGGTCAAAACGACATGTTTCTTCAGGCAGACCTCGGCGGGGAACTCTTCCGGGACGAAAGCTCAGCCGTACATGCAGGTCTCACCTTCGGATGGAAATTCTGACATGAAAGCGGAGGCAACTCCGTCTGGCCATCCACAGGACAAGCTGTCTTTGGAAGCATTTCGTCGTCATGACGCAGAAAGAAGCATCCCTTTGCCGCCCGCACGACACACGTGTTGCTTTTCTCGCCCGGCATCGGTCGGAACGACATGTACGGAAATCCGTCAGCATCCGGAATCTTCATGCTTCCGGCACCCGGGCCGTCTTTCGCTCTCCGCCTCGCAGGGACACAGATTCCGTCCCATGACCTGCTCCCGGGACGACTTTGCAGGAGAACACAGCGAAGCGGCGGCACTTTTCAGCATGCCTATGGGGGTAAGCGGCACGGCTGCCCAGTCCACTCTCATGCCGAGAAGCGCACCGAAGGGCAGAGGCAACGGAGCCAGATTGATGGGCGAAGCCAGCCGGCGGAGCATTCCGCGCAGTCCGGAGGAGCCGGAAGGCCATGTGGCCTCCCACAAAGGCAGAGCCGAAACCATGCTGATGCAGCGTTCCGGACAGGCACGCCTTATCATGGCGTACAGCTCCCAGGGCTTCACCCCGCGCGCCCCCTCACCGCATACGGAACAGGCGTCATCCCCTGCTTCC
>USNI01000087.1 GCA_900555975.1 uncultured Desulfovibrio sp.
AATCTCGGTGCGCACTGGCTCTTCTTCCTGCTTCTTCTGCTCGGCATGACCTGCGTCATGACCGCACGCGATGCGCTCTTCTTCATGCTCTCCTGGGAGATCATGTCGCTCTCACCCTTCTTCCTCATCGACTTCAACGACCGCGACCGCCTCGTGCAGGACGCCTCCTGGGTCTATCTCGTGGCCGCCCATCTCGGTGCGGTGCTGCTCATCGCCTTCTTCGCCCTGCTCTGGCAGCAGAGCGGCTCCACGCTCTTCTCCGCCATGGCCATGAAGGCTCCCGCCCACGTCACGGCGCTCTTTCTGCTCTCGCTCTTCGGCTTCGGCGCCAAGGCCGGCCTTGCGCCGCTGCACGTCTGGCTGCCCGAAGCCCATCCCGCCGCGCCGAGCCACGTTTCCGCCCTGCTCTCCGGCGCCATGCTCAACGCCGGTCTCTACGGCATCATCCGCTCCTTCGACTTCTTCGGCCCGGCAGAACTTCTGCCGGGATGGTGGGGCTGGCTCCTCATGGCCGCAGGCATCCTCACCGCCCTCATGGGCATCCTGAAGGCGCTCGCCCAGAGTCATCTGAAGCGCCTGCTCGCCTACTCCAGCGTGGAAAACATGGGACTCATGATCATGGGCGCGGGCATCGGTCTTGTGGGCGCGCATACCGGCAGCGCATGGACCGCCGCCCTCGGCTTTTCCGGATGCCTCTTCCACATGCTGAACCACTCCGCCTTCAAGGGTCTGCTCTTTCTCTGCGCCGGCGAAGTGCTCCACGCCACGGGAACCGTCAACATGGCGCAGCTCGGCGGCCTGCAGAAGAAGATGCCCCTGCTCGGCGCGCTGTTCGCCCTCGGCGCGGCCTCCATCGCCTGCCTGCCGCCCTTCAACGGCTTCGCCGGCGAGTTCGTGCTCTCCCTTTCCATGCTCCGCTCTCTGGATCTGCCCGGCATGGAACAGAAAATCGCCATGCTCGCCTGTCTTGCCGGACTCATGCTCACAAGCGGCATCTCCGCCGCCATGTACGCCAAGGCCTACGGCATGACCTTCCTCGGACAGCCCCGCAGTCGCGCCGCAGCCTCTCCCCACGCGCCTGCCTCCCGTCTGCTGCTGCCGCTGTGCCTTCCCGCCGCGGCCTGCGTGCTCGGCGGTCTCTTCGCGCCCTGGGCCTTCCGCATGGTGCAGCCCACGCTGGAATTCATTCCCGTCATGCATGACGGACTGATCGAGCCAGCAAGGGCCGTGATCATCGAAACCGGAAGCCTGCTCGGCAGCATCTCGCTGTTCGGGGGCGCGGCAGTGCTGCTCGTTCTGCTCTTCTCCCTTGCGCGACGTGTCCTTCTCGCCCGGCGCTCCGTGCGGCGCGGACCCGTCTGGAGCTGCGGCTATCAGTACGGAACGTCCCGCATGCAGTACACGCCCGCCTCCTTTGTGGAACCGGCCTCCCGCATCTTCGGCACCGTCATGGGCACCGCCGTGACCTCCAGACGCCCCGAAGGTCTCTTCCCCGCCGGCGCCTCTCTCGACGTCGAAGCCCCGGACGTGGTGCGCGGACGCTTCTACACGCCGCTCTTCCAGCTCGCGGAACGCGCCTGCAACGCGCTCAAGATCCTGCAGAACGGCCTCGTGAACATGTACATTCTCTACATACTCATCACGCTCGTGGCCCTTCTCGTCTGGGGGATAGCATCATGACCATGTGGATCTACGCCGCCGAGCTTCTGCTCGCCCTTCTTCTCGCGCCCCTTGCCGTGGGCATCGTCAACAGGGTGAAGGCAACGTTTTCCGGCCGTCACGGCAAGCCGCTCCTCCAGCTCTATTACGACGTCTTCAAGCTGCTCCGCAAAGGCGAAGTCACCGGCGACGGCACCACCTGGGTCTTCTCCGCAGGTCCCGTCGTCGCGCTCGTCTCCGCGCTGCTCGCCCTCGCCCTCATCCCCCTCGGCGGCGCGGCCTCGCCCTTCGCCTTTCAGGGCGACTTCATCCTCTGCGCCTATCTTCTCGGCATGGGACGCTTCGCCACCATCCTGGCGGCCCTTGATACCGGCTCCGCCTTCGAAGGCATGGGCGCAAGCCGCGAAGCCCTGTTCGGAGCGCTGACCGAACCTGTGCTCTTTCTCGTGCTGCTGGCCCTCATCACCACGGCGGAGAGCATGGGCGTGGATCGCGAACTTTCGCTCTCCACCCTGTTCAACGGCTTCGCTCCGCAGGCATGGACGAACGGCAGACCCGAACTTGTCATGCTCGTCTTCGTCATGGGCGTGCTGCTGCTCGTGGAAAACTGCCGCATTCCCGTGGACGATCCCAACACGCATCTGGAACTCACCATGATCCACGAAGTCATGGTGCTCGATCACTCCGGTCCGAATCTGGCCTTCATCCAGTATGGAGCGGCCCTGAAACTGTGGCTGTTCTCCGCCCTGCTCACGGGACTCCTCCTTCCGGCCATGCCTCTCTGGGCGCATACGCCCCTCTCGCTGTGCGGCATATTCCTCATGGCGTGCGCCGTGGGCGTGGTGGAATCCGTCATGGCCCGTCTGCGCATGCACGTGGTGCCCGCGCTCATCGGACTCGCCGGATCCGTGGCTGCGTTCGTTCTCATTCTGACTCTGGTGCGGTAGCCTATGTCCTCGCTTTTCCAGTTCGTCATTCTTCTGCTGCTCGTCACCGACCTCATCATGCTCTGGTCGGGACGCATTCTCATGCTCATACGTCTTTCCGCCGTGCAGGGCGCGCTGCTCGCCGCCCTGCTGCTCCTGCCCGTGGACGGCGCCATCGACGCGGAGCACATCTTCCTTGCCGCGGCCGTCTTCGCGCTCAAGGGCGTGGGCTTTCCCGTGTTCCTCCGTCACGTCTGCCACAGGCTCGGCATCGAACCCATGGTGCGTCCGCGCCTCGGCCGCATGTATCCCCTGGCCGCAGGACTTGCGGGACTCGCCTTCTCCCTCTGGCTCGAGGGACGCATTCCCGCCGTCACCGATCTCTTTCCGGCCCTGCTTTTTCCCGTGGCCCTCACCACGCTGTTCTGCGGACTCATCCTCGTCGTGGGATGCGCCAAGGCACTGGCGCAGGTCATCGGCTATCTCGTGGTGGAAAACGGCATCTTCGTGCTCGGCATCCCCCTCATGACGGAAGGTTCGGTGTGGTTTGAACTGAGCATCCTGCTCGACGTGTTCGCCGCCGTCTTCGTCATGGCCATCGCCATCAACCACATAAGCAGCGCGTTCGACTCCATCGACGTGGCGCGCTTCCGCAACCTGAGGGACTGACATGACGCTCTCTCTGCTTCTCCTCGTCCCGCTGCTGGCCGGACTTCTCATGCTCATTCCCGGCGCGTGGCCGCGTCGCGGTCTGCTCGTCGCCACGGCCTTCGCGCATCTTGCCCTCGCATCCCTCACCCTGCGGACCATGCTTGCCGGCGGTCATCCCGTCGCCCTGCACGGACTGCTTCAGCCCGATCCGCTCGGCATGGTCTTTCTTCTGCTCGCCTCCGTGCTCTTCGCCGCAGCTTCGGTCTACGCCGTGGGCTACCTGCGCGAAGAAGACAAGAAACACGTGAAGCGCGACATCCAGAAGGGACAGCTCTTCACCAATGCTCCGGAAACGCGCTTTCTCTGCTGCCTGTGCTTCTTCGTGACCGCCATGACGCTCGTCACGACCACGGCCAATCTCGGCGCGCTCTGGGTGGGCATCGAGCTGACCACGCTTGCCAGCGCGCCGCTCATCTACTTCCACCGGCATCAGAGTTCCATGGAAGCCACCTGGAAATATCTCATGATCTGCTCCGTGGGCATCGCACTGGCGCTGCTCGGCAACATTCTCATGAGCGTGGCCTTTCACAATCCGGCCGTCGCCTCTCCCGAAGGCATGGATCAGCTTTCCGCGTTCATGGAAAAGGCCAGAGGCATTCAGGGAACGGACCGCGTACTCTGGCTCAAGGCCGCCTTCATCTTCCTGCTCGTGGGATACGGCACCAAGATGGGACTCTCTCCGCTGCACACATGGCTGCCCGACGCCCACAGTCAGGCGCCGTCCATGGTGTCGGGACTGCTCTCCGGCGCGCTGCTCAACTGCGCGCTGCTCGGCATCCTGCGCGGCCATCAGATCATGCGAGCCGCCGGCCTCGGCGACTTCAGCGGCGATCTGCTCGTGTTCTTCGGACTGGCGTCCATGATCACGGCGGCGGTCTTCATCGTGGGACAGGGCCACTACAAGCGCCTGCTCGCCTATTCCAGCGTGGAGCACATGGGCATTCTCGCGCCGGCCTTCGGCGTGGGCGGCACCGCGCTGTTCGGCGGACTTCTGCACGCCGTATGCCACTCGCTCACCAAGTGCATGCTCTTTCTTGTGGCCGGCAACATTCTCACCCGCTACCACACGCTCTCCAGCTACGACGTGCGCGGACTCAGGCAGGACATGCCCCTTTCCGGAGCGCTCTGGACCGCAGGCTTTCTCGCCATCGCAGGTTCGCCGCCCTTCGGCCTTTTCATCAGCGAATTCGCCATCCTGCGCGGAATCTTCGCCCATGCGGGCATCAGCGTGGGCCTTGTCTATCTGGCGGCGCTCGCCGTCATCTTCGTGGGCATGTCCGTTCCGGTGCTGCGCATGGTGCAGGGAACGCCGCCGCACGACGTGCCCATGGACTACCGTGAATCGCTCTTCAGCGTGCTGCCGCCGGCCGTCCTGTGTCTTGCGGTGCTCGGCCTCGGCCTCGGCGTGCCCGACTGGCTTGAAGAAACGCTCAACCGCGCCGCCGCGCTTCTGGGGGCATGATGTTCAACTACAGAGAATCCGTCGCGTGGGACGATCTTCCCCGCATCGGCATGGAGGAACTTTCCGCCTCCGTCGCGGAACGTTGCCGCAGGGGCTGGCGACTTCTGGCCCTGTTCGGCGTTCCCCTCAAGGAGGGCGTTGAAACGGTCTGCGTGCTGGCCGACGCTTCGGCCCGTCTGCTGGACGTTCTGCGGGGAAAGCCCGCACGCCGCTACGCTTCCATGACCCCGCAGTGCCCGCAGGCCCATCTCTTCGAGCGGGAACTCTTTGAGATGTGGGGCATCGAACCCGTCGGACATCCGTGGCTGAAGCCCGTCCGATACTGCCCTTCCGCCGGAAAGGAACGCTCCCGGCGTCCCGGTCCGGCGCAGACCGACTATTTCCGCGTGGAAGGCGAAGAAGTCCATGAAGTGGCCGTCGGTCCGGTGCACGCGGGCG
>USNI01000088.1 GCA_900555975.1 uncultured Desulfovibrio sp.
GTATGCAGGATGTTATATTTTCAGGGACGGAGAACAGGAAACCGTTCCCTCCGGTCACAGCGGTATTCGGGAGCAGTCCTTCCGCTCCGGCAATATCCGGGGGCATCCGTCCGGTACTTCTGCGTTTCTGGAATCAGCGGCGGAGACTTCCCATCTGCGGAAGAAAAAGCTGGTGCAGGAGTACGCCAGGAAAGAGAGAGGAAAGCCAGAGGATACCGCTGCCATGGAGGACTTCCGGGAGGAAATCAAAGAGAAAACCAAACGAGAGCAACTTCGCAAAGAACAGAAGAAGGCGGGACGTTTATCCTTTGGGGATGATGAGAGCGGCATGGTGCGTGGCGCAGGCATGGGGATTTCCAAAAAGGCAGTTTCAACAGCGGCAGGCTCCGCCGCTGTTTACGTTCATGGGAAAGCCCACGAAGCCGAGCAGGAAAACGCTGCCGTGGAGGGGACACACCGGGCGGAGCTGATGGCAGAAAGTGCCCTCCGGTACGCCATGCACCGGACAAGCCGTGGACTGCACAAGAGAAATGCCCGCCTGCAGGAAGCCGGTTCCATGGAATCTGCTTCCTGCCGCGTGAAGTTCAGTGCCGTGTCTTGAAGAACATGACGGATGCGTTCCTAATCTTCGAGCGTCCTGTGATAGGCGGCAAGAGCCGCTTCCAGATAGGCGCCTCCGGGTCTGACGGGCAGACTCCATGCAAGCGCATGCAGGCCGGCGGCAAGATCGGCCCAGTCTATCCATCCCATGTGCGCAAGTCGGAGCACCTTGTCCTTGAGATCTCCCTGACCGGCGGTGAGAATGACGCCCCAGTCCTTGAAGGCCCTGGCGACAACGGGACCTGCCGGAATGTCGTCGGGCATGCGTATGCTGGTAAGCCCCCAGGTGCAGCGTCCTTCATCCTTGACGAAAAGTTCCATGCCCATGGCTGAGATGCCGGTTCTGGCCATTGATGTCAGGGCGCGCTGCTTTTTGAACACGTTGTCCATGCCGAATTCCCGGAGCATGGTCAGCGCTTCATGCAGGCCGACAAGCAGGCTGATGGGCGAGGTATAGTGGGTCTGATTCTTTTCACAGCAGGCTCTTTCCTGGATGAGATCGAAATAGTAGCACTGCGGCCGGACGCTTTCCGCCTTTTTCCATGCGCGGGGGGACAGCGCCACGAAGGCCAGTCCGGGGGGAAGCATGAGGCCTTTCTGCGAACCGGTGATGAGGCAGTCTATGCCCCAGTCATCCATGCGCACGGGAGAGATGGAAACGGCGGAAATGCCGTCCGCCACAAGAAGGACGTCCCTTTCGCGGGTGACGGCAGCAATCTCCTGCACGGGATGCAGTACGCCTGTGGACGTTTCGGAGATCTGCATGAACACGCCGCGTATGGAAGGATCGGCATCCAGCATGGCGCGGATTTCTTCCGGATCAAAGGATTCGCCTGCCGGTCTGCTCAGAACGACGGGATCAAGTCCCCGTGTCTTCACGATGTCCACCCAGCGGTTGCCGAAGTAGCCGGCCGTGGCCACGAGCACGCGTTCTCCGGGCTGGAACAGATTGAAGGCCGCGGCGTTCATGCCGCCGGTACCGGAACTGGCCAGGGGAATGACGGGAGACGTCGTACAGAACAGTTCCTTCAGCATGATCTGGTTTTCGGCCAGGATCGTTTTGAACGCGTCCTTGCGATGATGAATCAGGGGAGCGGCCATGGCCAGTCGGACACGGTCGGGAATGGGCGTCGGCCCCGGAGTAAGCATGCGGGTAGCCTGAATGGATGTCATGTCGGAACCTCTTGTACCGGCGTTTCGTCGGAAAATGTTGCGCGAAACGTGCGCGTTTTTCACGGTATAGAAAAAAGATACGGGCGGCAAGCCGGGCTGTCGACGTTTTCCTGCCGGCACTCTGGCAAAGAAGGAAGGGACGACTCCGCGGGCGGACTCGTCCCTTTCTTCTATTCTGGCAGATGGAAAAGAAATGTCTTGAGGTAGGCGGTCTCGGGCATGGCCGGGTGTATGGGATGATCCGGTCCCTGAAAGCCCTGACGGAGCAGTCTTGCGTATCGACGTCGCTTTCCTGCAGCCCTTGTGACCATGTTGCGCAGAGCGTCTGCTTCCAGATGATGGGAGCAGGAGCAGGTCATGAGCATGCCTCCCGGACGGACCAGGTCAAGGCCCAGCTCGTTGACGCGCTGATAGGCCTCAAGTCCTTGACGGGCGTCTTTTTTGCGCTTGATGAAGGCAGGAGGATCCAGACAGACGATGTCGAAGGTGCGTCCCTCCCTGCGCAGATCGGCAAGAAGCGTGAGCGCGTCGCCCTGAAGCGTTTCCGTCTCCGTGCCGAACTGTTCGGCATTGCGGCGGGCATAGCCCAGCGCGTGGGCGGAAGCATCCAGAAAGCTGACTTTTCCGGCGCCGTGTCTGGCGGCGAGTGCTCCGAAGCCGCCGGCGTAGCAGAAGGCGTCCAGCACATGACAGCCGGGACGGGACCGGACAAAGGGGATGAGCGCGGCACGGTTCAGACGCTGATCGTAGAACCAGCCCGTTTTCTGTCCTCCTCTGAGGGAAACGGCATAGTTCATGTCGTTCTCCTCCACGTGCGTTTCCTCGGGGACATCGCCCAGCGCGGCGCGCTGGAACCGTTCCAGACCTTCAAGATCCCGGGAGGCGACGTCATTGTCGAGGAGAATGGAGGATGGATGGAGCAGTTCATCCAGAACGCCGAGCAGCGTTTCGGTGTGGACGTCCATGCCGGCCGTGGTAATCTGACAGACGATGTGATCGCCGTGTCTGTCGGCAATGAGTCCGGGCAGAAAGTCGCCTTCTCCGTGGCAGAGACGGTAGAAGGGACGGGAAAACATGGTTTCGCGCAGGGCCAGGGCATCGGCGAGGCGACGGCGCAGAAGGTCCGCGTCGAGAGGCAGTTCCGGCTTGCGGCTGACCATGCGGACGGCAATGAGCGAGGCAGGATTGATGTAGCCTGTGCCGAGAGTCCGGCCTCCGGCATCGGCGACAAGGACGGATTGTCCTGCCGTGAAGCCGGAAAGAGGTGAGCGTCTGGTGTCAATCTCATTGCTGAACACCCAGAGATGACCTATGCGCAGCCGGCGGTCTTCGCCTTTCTTCAAAAAGACTGTTTCCATGGGATTCCTGTACGTGAGGGATGCGGAACCGTCCAGAGTGTCCGTCTGGTCCCTGATGCGTCCGCCCCGAAACGGGACGGAAGGTCTGAGAGGCTGTTTAGAAGAGATCCAGAATGAAGATGCACAGCCACAGCGCGGCATTGAGGACAAGCATGAGAAAAACGGCGGCGGAAGCCATGTCCTTGGCGTTCTTCACGGCAATGTTGTAGTCGCGCGTTATGAGATTGAGCGCCTCTTCGATGGCGGTGTTGATGAGTTCGGCCATCATCACGAGCAGCCACGCGCCAAGGGCGATGAGCCATGTCGTGAGGGGCTTTCCGCATATGAAGAGAAGAACGACGAGGGCAATGAGAATGCCGGTTTCCTGCCGGAAGGCGAGACTGAGACGAAGCCCCGTTGCAAGTCCGGTCAGGGAATAGCCTGCCGCCTTGAAGATGTGGAAGAAACCTTCCTTCAGATGTTCACGATTCATGCTCATGCCTTCTGTTCGGGCTCGCCGCCGATTTCAAAGGAGCGAAATTCGCTGGCCTGTCCGTTGGCCTTGGGGCATTCCGTGCGCAGATAGCAGATGTCGCAGGCACCGTGGAAGGGATAGGGCGTGAGTATGCTGAACTTGGGCAGCATGGAGTGGGTGACGTCCTGATAGTCCAGACCTTCGGCGGCGAGAGCCTCACGGAGGGCTGCGGTGGGCTGCGGCGCCGGAGCGCATCCGGCTTCCTCCACCTCGGGCATGAGCTGGTACACGGCGCACTGACACATGGTCTGGGCAAGCGCGCTCAGGCGATATCCGTATTCGGCCGACTTGGCCCATTCTCTGTCGACTTCCTCCTCCACTTCGGGATCGAGCCACAGGGCAAGATATCGTCCCTTGCCGGTTTCCAGCTTGATGGCATGCAGTTTGGGAAGCCAGCGTTCCCAGACGTCGGCCAGCTCTTCAACGACCTTTCCGCCCAGACGCTTTTCGGAAAGAAGGCTCAGCAGCAGTTCAAAATCGAAAACAGGACGGACCTGCAGGGTTTCCTTGGTATGGCTGTTCATGGAAATTCCTCTTGGCAGTGGTGTCGGACAGGCGAGGTTTTGCCTGAGCCGTCAGGAATGTTTCAATGTGCCGTGAGGCTGCCGTTCCGTCAAGGGGCGGCAGCCTGGAAACGGCCTCCGGACCGGAGGATATTCTTTACTTGCGGGACAAGGCGGGATATGAAAAGAAATTCAGTTTCGTCCTAAGGATGGACTATTCTTGAGAGGTTTGCATGAGTCAGATCAGATATCCCAGCAGGGTGCGTTATGAATACACGCAGGATCCCGATTGTCGTCTTCAGTATACGCACGGCGTATGGGGCGGCATCAATCCGCAGGGGGAGATAGAGGTGAACTTCTACGTGGAAAGCGACAAGCTTCCCTCGTTTTCCGAACGGGCCGTGGAGCCTGACGGCGCCTTCGGGGCGGAAGTGGTGCCCTTCGATGAGGAAGAGCGCGTGATCACCCGTCACATTCATTCCCGTGTGCTGTTCAACTATCATACGGCCCGTGCGCTGATGGAATGGCTGGAAGAGAAGATCGACACGCTGGAAATGGAAGAAAGCGCCAATTTCAATCCCGAAGAGAGCGGTCCCGAGGTGCAGCAGTAATGCCCCGCAGAAACCATTATCAGATCGGCGGCGGAGAAGAACAGGAACGCGTCAGCCGTTCTCAGAAAAAAAGGGACAGCACCGCCCTGCAGGCCGTGGGGGAAACGCTCGCCAGAATGCCGGCCGTCAGACGGGCGGGACTGCCCCTTCCTCCGGATCTTCGCGAAGCCCTTGAGGAATACGACAGACTTTCCGGCTTTGAGGCGAAGCGTCGTCAGCTGCAGTACATCGGACGTCTCATGCGGGAAGCCCGCGAAGAGGGAACGCTTCAGCCCGTTCTGGATGCTCTTGCCGTTCTGGAATAGAAAGTCCGGCCGGAAAATTCCAAAACGGATAAATTTTTCTTGACGGATGTGTCCGAATCTGGCACATCTACATCTGCAACGGGGATGTAGCTCAGTTGGGAGAGCGCTTGAATGGCATTCAAGAGGCCAA
>USNI01000089.1 GCA_900555975.1 uncultured Desulfovibrio sp.
TGGCTCTGGCCGCGGAAATACGTTCCGCCGACAAGGTGACCACCAAGGGCGTGGACAGCCGCAACAGCAGCGCCGAAGCCCTGGATTCCGCCCATGTTCTGGCCCGGCGCTTCGGATGCACGGTCAGCGTCAGCGGCGAGAAGGACCTCATCACCGACGGTGACACCGATCTCGTCGTCCACGGTGGCTCGCCGCTCATGCCGCTCGTCACGGGCATGGGCTGTTCCGCCTCCGCCGTCACCGGCGCCTATGCCGCGGTCTGCGAAAACCGCCTCACGGCGGCGGCCGCAGCCATGGCCGTCATGGCCTCGGCAGGCGAAAAGGCCGGAGCCGCAGCCAAGGGTCCGGGAAGCTTCCTCCCGGCCTTTCTGGATGCTCTTTATCTGCTCGATCCCATGGACGCCGCCGCAAGAGTCGAGCGTCCGGACCGCTGAGTCCCTTCTGCGAGGCGGAACATCATGACGAACTGGAGAAAGCATGCCGACTACCGCGTCTATCTGGTCACGGACCGTGCGCTCTGTCTCGGCAGACCGCTGGAAGAGGTGGTCCTCGCCGCCGTGCGCGGCGGAGCAGGCATCGTGCAGCTTCGGGAAAAAGATGCCTCGACGCGGGAATTTCTGACGCTGGCCCGCTCACTGGTTTCCCGGCTTCAGCCTCTCGGCGTCCCGGTCATCATCAACGACAGGGTCGACATAGCCCTGGCCTCGGGCGCGGCGGGCGTGCATGTGGGACAGAGCGACATGCCTGTCGAAGATGCGCGACGTCTCATGGGTCCGGACGCCATCGTGGGACTTTCCGTGGACACCCGCGAGGAACTTGCGGCCGCACAGGGACTCGACATCGACTACGCGGGGATCAGTCCCGTCTTTGCCACGCCCACGAAAACGGATACCTGCGCGCCGTGGGGACTGGAAGGTCTTCGCTGGGCCAGGGAGCATTCCGCGCTCACGCTGGTGGCCATCGGCGGCATACACGGGGACAATGCCGGCGCCGTGATCAGGGCCGGTGCGCACGGTCTTGCCGTGGTGTCGGAACTGTGCTCGGCCCCCGATCCGCAGAAGGCGGCCGGACGGCTTCTGGCGGCCTTTGAGAACGCTTCCCGCGCATGAGACGCGGAAGCGGCACGCCGTTTCGGTTCCACGGACGGTCCCGCGCATGAGGCGCGGAAGAAAAAGCGGCAAAAAGCGCATGAAAAAAGACGGGGCAAGGCCCCGTCTTTTTTCATGTCGCGTCTCCCGGACTAGAATTTCCGGGGCTGGAAGAACTTCGGCGCGGGCTTGCACTCCGGATCGCCGTGGATGCAGGTATTGTCCTCGGCCCTAAGGGCGAAACGCAGAAAGAGCGCGGCCACGACGAAGCCCGTGAAGTCGGACAGCGGAATGCTCATCCACACGCCCTGCAGACCGAAGAAATGCGGCATGACGCAGAGAGCGGGCACAAGGCAGATCATCTGACGGCACAGGGAGACGATGCTTGCGATCTTGGCCTGGCCTATGGACTGGAAATAGGTGCCTATGATGATCTGCGCGCCGACGAAGACGAACAGACCGCCCGTGATGCGCAGAGCGTTGGAGGCCACGTCGACGAGCGGACCGTGATCGGTGAAGATGCGCACCAGAAATTCCGGGAAGAACCAGGATCCCAGCATGCCGGCAAGGGTGATGCACGTGGCGCTCATGATGCCGTACTTCAGGGCCAGACGCACGCGGTCAGGCCTCTTGGCGCCGAAGTTGAAGCCGATGATGGGCTGCATTCCCTGACCGAGACCGATGACGCTCATGGCAAAGAGCATGAGCAGACGATTCGTGATGCCGAAGGCGCCGATGGCCAGATCGCCGCCGTGCTCCTGCAGGGCGCGGTTGATGATGACGACCACGATGCAGCCGCAGAAGTTGATGAGGAAGGGCGCCATGCCGATGGCCACGATCTTGCGGATGGCCTCCATCTTCAGCTTCCAGATGTCCTTCTGGAAGTGGATGAGGGAGCTTTTGCGCATGAAGTGGATGACCAGCCACACGACGGACATGAACTGACCGGCGATCTGCGCCCATGCCGCGCCGTACATGCCCCAATCCCACCAGAAAATGAAGATGGGCGAAAAGATGACGATGCCCACGGAGGAAAGCAGGGCCGTGATCATGGCCGTCTTGGGATACCCCGTGGCTCTGGCGAGGTAGTTGAAGCCGAGCATGAGAAAGCCCAGAGGCGAAAGCACCACCAGAGGCAGCATGAACTCATGGGCATGGCGCAGGGTCTCTCCGCTCGCACCGAAGAAGGAAAGCAGCGGATCGAGATAGAACCAGAAGATGAGTCCGAACAGAACGCCGAACAGCACTTCCAGAATGACGGAATGCCCCAGCATGCTGCGGGCCTTTTCCATGTCCTTGCGACCAAGCTCGATGGAGCACAGCGCAGCGCAGCCCACGCCCACAAGCTGACAGAAGGCCATCAGCAGGTTGACGAGCGGAAACGTGACGGCCATGGCGGCCAGCGCGAGAGGTCCCACGCCGTGACCGATGAAGATGCTTGAGATGATCTGGTTGAGGGCGACGACGATCATACCCAGGATGGCGGGTATGGAATACTCCAGCAGCAGCAGGCCTACGCCCTTCGTGCCCATTTCACTGGCTTTCTGATCTTTCTGGCTCATGACTTCCCCCGAAATTCTGACACGGCTCCTGCCAGAGACGAACGCCTTTTGCGGCGCCCGGAACGGAAACGTTCCGGCAGAACGGCGTCCTCCCGCATGACACGGTCGTATTATTCAGAAATGATGACTACTGTGATGTCGTCTCCGTTCCGACTCATCAAACTACTGGACAACGGAGCGACGCAGGGGGGTATATTCACAAAGACCGGAAGGAAAGGCAAGTCTCTTCTTTTCCCCCCGGATCACAACGTTTCGTCCCCGGACGAAAATTTTTCGACAGCCGTTCGATCTTCCTGCACTTTTTGAGCATCGTCCTCTTCGGACTTTTCCGCTTTTCTTTTCAGGGATGCCAGACCGCTTTTCCGGGGGCCTTCATTAAGAAAGGGCATGGGAGAATCCCAGTCCAGCAGCGTGACGCCGATGAGATAGGAAACCCAGGCCGCATACTCCTCGGAGGACCAGTTGAGCATCTTGGTCAGACGGCGATGGATGCCGGGCGTGCTGATGCTCCAGTACAGCTCCGCCGCACGCTCATGCCCCGCACGATGTCGAACACCGGCATGGCGTCCTCCATGAGCACGGACATGAAATGACCTATCTCCCGCACTCTTTCCTTGCCGGTCATGATCTGCGGTATGGAATCGCGGAGCTTGTCGTACTTCTTGGCTTCCACGGTGGTTTCGAGAATGGCCGCCAGCACGCCCTTCTTCGATCCGCACACGGCGTACACCGTCTGCGGCGCGACGCCCGCCTCGCGGGCTATGGCCTCCAGAGTCATGTCGGCGTATCCCTTCTCCTTCATGAGATGCATGGCCGCCGCCACGATGCGCGACTTCGTTACATGCGCCTGCTCCTTCCGCCGGGGAGAATGATAGGCTCTCGTTTTCCTGACAGGGGCCGCAGCGCCTTCGACGGCTTTTTTCGCCATGGCATGATTCCTCAATATTGAATAGAATTTTTTAAGTTAGCGTAAGCCTACCCCAACAATCCCCGATAATCAATGCCAAAATCTCCGTTTCACAGTCAGGAAAGAATGCGGAACCTTTTCCCGGGTCTTTCCGGCAGCTCATCATGAAGGCGTCCTTCCTTTCCGAAGCCTTCCGCCAGAGACGAACCATCTGCACGCGTCATCGGCCGGATCGTATTGCCCAGGACTTTTTTTCGTCCCGCGGACGATGGTCCCGTCCCTTCGCCGCGCGCTTCGACTCCCCCGCCGTTCCCTGCGTTTCCTGCGGCTTTCCCTCCGCGGATTCTTGACACGCTCCGGCTATTTCACTAGAATAAACATCTATTGAATATTCATTTTCAACGGACGCCGGAAGGGCGACGGACGTCTCGTTGCCATTCCCTCCGTTTTCTGATGAAATACCGCGCGGACTGTCTGTCGTTGCCGGACGGCATCCGGCCGGATCCAGAATGCGCAGAATGTTCTAACCGTTGTCATGGAGTTCCGACATGGCCATCACACTCTACAAGGCTCCCAACTGCATCCGCTGCCGCATCACGCATGAATTCATGGACGCCAGAGGCATCGCCTACAACAGCTACGACCTCGAAGCGGACAAGGACATCGTGAACGGCTTCTACCGCGCGAACCGCAAGTTTCTGCACCGCAACGAAACCGGCGTGGAATTTCCCATGTTCCATGACGACGACGGCGACGTGGTGCTGCAGGGAACGGGCGTCATCATCGCCTATCTTCTGTCGGGCAGGGCTCTCGGCGACGCCGGCGCAGTGACCGAAAGCAAGATGCTGCACGGCTGGATCTCCGGTCTGAACGTCTCGAAGGTTCCCGCCGGTGAGGAAGATCATTTCGTCGAGCTCGTCACGGCGCTGGCCAAAGGCGGTCTGCAGGTGGTTCTCGACAGCGACGGCCGCAACCCCGACCTTCTGGAGAGACTCATCGGCACCGGCTGTCCGACCCGCATCCGTCTGAACATTCCCGGCCCGGCCTCCGTCTATCCCGCGGCCGCGGGTGGAGAAGCTCCCTCCGCCGCCGATCTCGGCAGGAGCATCGCGCTTGTGCGGGCCTTCAAGGACAACGTCATCCGTCTGTATCTCGAACCCATTCCCCAGGCCGACGGAACCCTCGCCTGGCTCTCGCCCGCCGACGCGGCTCTGGCCGGAAAAATGGTGGCCGAAGCCTGCGGAGACATGATGCTTCCCTTCGGCATTCAGGCCACGACCGAACAGGTCAGGGGCATCGAACCTCTTTCCAATCTGCTGCCGTACCGCTCCAAGGTGCGCGCCGCTCTGCCCAAGACAGACATCATCAAGGGCGAGTGATCCGCCGCTGCGGAAGTCTTCCTTCCGGACCGTCTCCCCGGCGTCCCGGCGCGCACGCCCGGACGCCTCCTCCGGAAACGCCCCGGTTCTTCCGCCCGCACGGGAACGCCTGCGGCTCCGGGCATGTTCTCCGGAACATGCATCCCATCATCCTCATCATTCAAGGCAGGATATCAATGGCTCTCAGAATCACCGTCATCGGAGCAGGTCCC
>USNI01000090.1 GCA_900555975.1 uncultured Desulfovibrio sp.
CTTGCCTGAGAAGGCCTGCGGCGCTACATTGTCGCTTCGCATGTCTGATAACATTCTGTTCCTGCATGTTGAGGGAAATCATGTCGTTTCATGTCATTCGTACGCATCGCGCGGGGCATCAGCATCCGCTCATACTTCGTCTGTCCTCCGGTTTTCGCCGTTTTCAGCATCGCTGGTTTCATCCCGATGAGACGCTGTTCCATGCGCTCAGGGAAGGGCAGCATCCTCTGGCGCTCGTCATTGCCTGCTGCGACTCGCGGGTGGATCCCGTGCTTCTGACCGACTGCCGTCCCGGAGATCTCTTCGTGGTGCGGAACGTGGCCAATCTCGTGCCTCCGTACGCTCCCGACGGGGGCCGGCACGGCGTGAGCGCGGCACTGGAGTATGCCGTGAAGCATCTCAGGGTGCAGGATGTCATCGTCATGGGGCATGCCTGCTGCGGAGGCATACAGGCGCTTGTCTCGGGCGAGGAGAACGCCGAGGAGGACGAATTCATCGGTCCGTGGGTGGATGTGGCGCGCACGGCGCTGGAAAAGGTGAACGAGGCCATGCCGGACGCGGACCGTGCGGACAGGGCTCGCGCCTGCGAATTGTGGAACGTTCGCCTGTCTCTGGACAATCTGATGACGTTTCCCTGGGTGCGCAGCGCCGTGGAGGAGGGGAATCTTTCCCTGCACGGATGGTATTTTGATCTGCAGAGCGGCGAGCTTCTGGAGTACGACGCGAAGGCCGGTGCGTTCCGTCCGCTGGTGGGACGTCCCCATCTGGGGCCGCTCCCTTCCGTCCAGACGGGAATGCAGCGGAGCAGATGACCATAAAAAGGATTTCAATCCATTGTTTTAAAAGCATAAGTTGAGAATGTCCTTTCGATTGTGACAGTCCTTGGGCATTGACGCGAGGCTGTTTTGCTTCTAAGGATAGAGGGAAAGGCTTGAGAACGTTTCATGACGCGGACGCCTTTGTTTTTCCGCTTCTTCCGTGCGCGGCCGCTCCGGTGGCCGGTGCGTGCGGAAGAGGCTGCGTTGCGTCTGCCGTTTCCGCGTGCTGAAGCCGTTTTCCGCCAAGGAGGCATGGAGGTTTTATGCCCACGAAAATTCTTCATAAGGAAAAGCTGATTCCCGGGCGTACCAGCAAGCTTGTGCTGGATGCTCCGCAGATAGCCGCGACGGCACGTCCCGGCCACTTCGTCATTCTTCGCGTGGATGAGAAGGGCGAGCGCTTTCCGCTGACCATCGCCGATACCGACAGGGAACACGGCACGATCACCATCGTGTATCTGGTGCTCGGCCGCTCCACGCAGATGCTTGAGGAGCTGGAGGAGGGACAGTACATTCATGATGTGTGCGGACCTCTCGGCCGTGCCACCCGGATCGAGCGTTTTGAAGCGCCGAAGAAGGTCATCTGCGTGGGCGGAGGCACGGGCGTGGCCGCCATGCATCACATTGCGAAGGGACATCATGAGGCGGGCAACTATGTCATTGCCTGCATCGGCGCGCGCAACAAGGATCTTCTGCTCTTCCAGAAGGAGCTTTCCCTGTTCTGCGACGAGGTGCTCGTTTCCACGGACGACGGTTCCGAAGGGCGTCAGGGCATCGTGACCGACCTTGTCCGGGACCGTCTCGACAGCGAGGGGAGCAACATTGCCGAAGTGGTCGCCGTGGGACCCGTGCCCATGATGCAGGCCGTGGCCGATCTTACCCGCGGCTACGACGTGCCCACCACGGTGAGTCTCAACTCGCTCATGGTGGACGGGCTCGGCATGTGCGGCGCGTGCCGGGTGACCGTGGGCGGAGAGATGAAGTTCACCTGCGTGGACGGACCCGAATTCGACGGTCACAAGGTGGACTTCGCGGAACTTCGCAGCCGTCTCGGCTCCTTCCGCACGCAGGAGGCTCTGGCCCGTGAACATCACCGCTGCAACTGTTTCGAAAGGAAGGAGGCATAGTCATGAGTCAGGAAGTCACCCGCGGGGCGAAGATTCCCCGTCATGATATGCCCTGTCAGTCTCCTGAGGAACGCATCAGGAATTTCAAGGAAGTGGCCCTTGGCTATACGGCGGAAATGGCCCATGAGGAGGCTACGCGCTGTCTTCAGTGCAAGAAGCCGCTCTGCCGCACGGGCTGCCCGGTGGACATCGCCATTCCCGACTTCATCGCCGAGGTGGTGAAGGGAGACATAGACGAGGCCAGCCGCATCATTCACAAGTCGAGCAGTCTTCCCGCCGTGTGCGGCCGCGTCTGTCCGCAGGAGAAGCAGTGCGAGGGTCGGTGCATTCTCGGAAAGAAGGGACAGCCTGTGGCCATCGGTCGGCTGGAACGCTATGTGGCCGATCACGCCTCTCCCGAGAAGGCTCCCGAAGTCGCAAGAACCGGCCGCCGCGTGGCCTGCATAGGTTCCGGACCTTCTTCCGTGACGTGCGCGGGATATCTGGCCCGTCTCGGCGTGGACGTGACCATGTTCGAGGGACTGCATGAGGCCGGCGGCGTGCTCATCTACGGCATACCCGCCTTCCGTCTGCCCAAGGACGTGGTGGCCCATGAACTTGACGCCCTGAGAGCCATGAACGTGGACATACGTCTCAACTATGTGGGCGGCCGCACCGTGACCGTGGACGGACTGCTCGCCCAGGGATACGACGCCGTGTTCATCGGCGTGGGCGCGGGCCTTCCGCATTTTCTCGGCGTTCCCGGCGAGAACTGCATAGGCGTCTTTTCCGCCAACGAATATCTGACCCGCGTCAATCTCGGACGCGCCCATTCCTTCCCGGAATATGACACGCCCGTGGCTCCCGGCCGGCACGTCACCGTGTTCGGCGCGGGCAACGTGGCCATGGATGCCGCCCGTACGGCGCTTCGTCTCGGCGCGGAAAGCGTGCACATCGTGTACCGCCGCACCCGCGCGGAAATGCCCGCCCGCGGCGAGGAGATCGAGCACGCGCTGGAAGAGGGCGTCAAGCTCCTTGAACTGTCCGCGCCCGTGCGCTTCATCACCGACGAGGAGAACCATCTGATCGGCGTGGAACTGCAGCGCATGGAGCTTGGAGAACCCGACGCTTCCGGCAGACGTCGTCCGCGTCCCGTGGAAGGACAGAACTTCATTCAGGAAACCGATCTTGCCATCGTGGCTCTGGGTACCCGTTCCAATCCTCTCATGCTGGACTGCACGCCCGGCCTGAAGCTGACGGAGAAAGGCTACATCGCCGTGGACGAGAACGGCGAAACCTCCATTCCCAACGTCTACGCCGGCGGCGACATCGTGACCGGCGCAGCCACCGTCATTCTGGCCATGGGAGCGGGACGCCGTGCCGCTCAGAGCATAGCCCGCAGGCTGGGACTCGAATAGCTTTTCTGCGCCTGTCGCACATGAGGCTGTCTTCTCCGGGGGGCAGCCTTTTTCTCCACCGGCGGATGCGGAAAGAGGAAGAAACCTCATGCTGTTTCGAAAGGAGTGGCGCAGACTTTCCAGGACGCGTCCGGATTTGCTCAGGGGCGGGATTGTTCGAAGATGCTTTCTTGACATGAGCCCCCTCTATCCTTCATACTGGCAGGCATTATTTGTTTGATTCCCGTGCCGGCGGCAGGCGTCACTGCGGATCGCGTGCCGGCAGGAACATGAGGCAGGCTGATAACTCAGCCTTTTTTCCGTACTTTTTGCCCGCAAGGAGTATCCATGCTTCGTCGTCTTCTGTGCGCCCTTCTGCTGCCTGCGCTTCTGTGTTCTTCCGCCGCCGCTGCGGAAAAGATCGTCGTTGCCACCAATCCCACCTGGCCGCCTCTGGAATTTCTCGATGACGACAAAAACATCATCGGCTATGACATCGACATGATTCAGGCCATCGGCAAAGAGGTCGGTCTGGATGTGGAAATCCGCATGATCGCTTGGGACGGCATCTTTGCCGGTGTGGCCGCGGGCAATTATGACGTCATCGCTTCCGGCGTCACCATCACGCCCGAACGTCAGCGCGCCTTTGAATTTTCCAAGCCCTATTATGACGTGCAGCAGATCGTCGTGGTGAAGAAGGGTGATGCCGCCGCCAACTTCGAGGCCCTCAAGGGCAGAACCGTCGGCGGTCAGATCGGCACCACGGGCGTCTTCGTGGCCCAGAAGAGCGGCGTGGACATGACCCTGCGCGAATATGACGACGTGGGCCTCGCCATGCAGGACCTGCTCAACGGCCGTATCGACGCCGTCATCTGCGACTCCCCCGTGGCCCTCTACTACGCCAACCAGAAGGAAGGCTTCACGGATCATCTTTCCATCGCCTTCCGCACGGAAGCCACGGAGTCCTTCGGCTTTGTGGTGAGAAAGGGACGCACGGATCTCGTGGATCGTCTGAACAAGGGGATCGACGCGGTGCGCGCCAAGGGCATAGAGGCTGAACTCATCCGCAAGTGGATGGGCGAGTAGGGCATTCGTCCCGGCTCTTCACCTTCATTTCCAGGATATTGCACATCATGCGTGAGAATGAAGAAAACGCTCTTCCGGCAGGCATCGCCCCGGAGGGAAAGATAGAGGTTCCGGCGGGCGGCCTCGTGCTGCCCGATTCCGAGAAGGGTGGACTGGTCAATGCCTGGTCCCTTTCCCTGGTGGGAGCGGTGGTCGTGCTGACGGTGCTCTGCACCGTCTGGCCCGATCCCCACCTTGAAATCCTCCGTTTCCTGCCGGAAGGGCTGATCGTCACGTTCGAGGTGACGATTCTTTCCATCATCTGCGCCATTCCCCTCGGACTCATCACGGGTCTCGGCAGACTTTCGCACAACAGGGTGATCAACCTCATCGCCTCCACCTACGTGGAAGTGATACGAGGCATCCCCCTGCTGGTGCAGATCTTCTACATCTATTACGCGCTGGCAAAGTTCCTTCAGGTCAGCGGACTCACCTCCGCCGTCATCGCCATCAGCTTCTGCTACGGCGCCTACATGGGGGAAGTGTTCAGAGCCGGCATCATGGCCGTTCCCAAGGGACAGACCGAGGCCTCGCGTTCCCTGGGCTTCAACAAGGTCCAGACCATGCTCCTCGTGGTGCTTCCCCAGGCGCTGCGCACCATCGTGCCTCCCGTGGGCAACGAGTGCATCGCCATGCTCAAGGACACTTCTCTGGTC
>USNI01000091.1 GCA_900555975.1 uncultured Desulfovibrio sp.
TATAAGTTTTCGGGAACCCCCAGCCTAGCTGGGGGTTTTCTTTTAACCAAAAAAGGCATCCTTTTCCTGAAGAAAAAGGATGCCTTCGCAGAGAGTGATTTGACGACTTACTTGTTGACCTTGACTACGGCGTCACCCTTGCGTTCGACATCGGGCAGAACCTTCCAGTCGGCGGGGTCAAGCGGAGAAACCTTCAGTTCGGCAGGCTTCTTCATGGCCTTAAGCTGCGGGCAATAGTCATAAGGATACATAGTAGTACGGGAAATGATAGACGGATAGACGTATTCCCATACGATGGTGCCGCCGTCGGGATGGGTCGCATCAGGCTTCACCTGGAAGGCCCGACCGGCATAGTCTTCGGAGATCAGCACGTTGCCGTTTTCCATCTTATACGCGGAACCCTTGTACTTGCTGAGCAGACGGAAGCTGCCGCCCTGGGCGGGCACATAACGCCACACGGCCTTGCTGGTGGTGGGGTCGATTTCCCAAATCACGGTCTGGGCGGCATGGGCACCGTTGCGGGTGAACAGGCCGTTGTCGAAGACCATGATGTTGCCGGCGCCGGGTTTGCCCTTTTCAATCATGATGGGTTCGTGGCACTGGCCGAGACCGCCCATGGCCTTGAATCCCTTCAGAGACCAGACGATATCGCCGCTGTCCTTGTCGATGATGACAAATTCATCGAAATGACGGGGGTTATAGAGAATGTTGCCGGGCTTGAAGCGCTTGTCGCCGGCATCGTACCACTTGTTCGGAGGAATGACGGACAGCGTGTTGCCGTGCGTCCAGTCGTTCATGCCGGTAAGCGGCATGTAACGGTTGATGTCGAGATGCTCGGAAGAACTCCAGGACCATACGACCTTCCCCTGAGGGTTCACTTCGATGAGTATGTCGCCGCGGAGCTTGGCGTTCTTGCGGTCCTGGGTTCCCCACCACTGCGTAGTCTGGTTCTCGACCTTATTGATGACCTCGTCCGGCACAGTTTCGTAGCACAGAATCAGCGTGTTTCCGTTGGGCAGTCTGCGGCCGTCATGATGAGGTCCGAGCTTGGAGGCGAAATTCCATACCACCTTGCCGTCCCAGTCGTATTCCGTCACTTCGCTGCGGGTTTCGCTGAAGCTCAGCAGATGACCGTCGGGAAGCAGGTAGCACTTCTTGTTGTTGCCGAGGTCCTTCCAGGAATGAACGACGTTGCCGTTCATGTCGATGAGGAAAACCTCGTCGCTGTCCGCGGCGGTGGGAACGGCAGCCGGGCTGTTGTAGTCGGGGGCTTCTTTAAAGAAGGCACGGTTGTCCACCTTGGCATAGACGTCCTTGAAGTCCACACTGATGAGAACATAGCCGTTCTGAGCCTGGGCAGGGTCGTAAATGGTCGTTCCCGTGGGGTACACGCTCGGAGCGGCAAGGGCGGAAGCGCTTACTCCGAGGCACAGACCAAGCGTTGCGGCTGCAAAAATTTTCTTCATACTCCTTCTCCTCTTTCTTCCCTGTTTCTAGTAGCTGTGCATACCGGTGGGAATGACGGCCTCGTACACAACGTCACCGTCTTCTTCCACCGGGCCGAGCATGCCGAACGTCACGGACGTCATGCCGGGAACCTTGCGCAAATCCGAAGCGGTTTTGAACGGACCGTTCTTTTCTCTGTAGGCGACAATGGCCTTGGCCAGTTCCTCGTCCACAATGCCGTCAGTCGCTTCCACCAGAATATCTGCGGGAGCCTTGTTGAAGCTGATGGAATCTTCTGCAGCCATGGCCCCGAAAGGAACAAGCATGGTCAGAACAAGAGAACCGGCAGCCTTTTTCCAGAAACTGTTCACGGCAAAAACCTCCTGAAAGGTTATTCTGCATGCGGCCCGAAACAAGGACAGCACGAACAGAAGAAATGAAAAAATCTCAAACCATCTAGCAAAAATCATGCCGCTTTATTTTTAGTACATTATCAATATGTTACCTTTTTTATTTTCAATATATTATCAATGCTTTGCTTTTTGAATACGACATCCGCAGATGTGAAGAATTTCATACAATAAAAGTCCTTTCTGTGCTAAAAATCGCACATTTTATTCAGCTACGCCCTCTATGAAACCATAAAAAACGTATGCCGTCCCGCCCGGAACAGGAATGCTCCGACAGTAAAAAATCGCTCCACACATGAAAAAAATGCCTGCGACGGACAGACAGAAAATATAAAAAAAGCAATCAGATGCAGGCTGAAAACTTCCGACGTGTGCCTTGACGCCGTGCATCGCCCCGGATATAACGTCATCATACTCTGCGACCCTGTTCCTGCGCACTGCCCCCCTCTAACAAGGATTTTCGCCATGGCTCTGCATATCGTCGATCACCCGCTCATCCGTCACAAGCTCGGCCTGCTCCGCAAGGAAAGCACCTCCACCAGCGAATTCCGCATGCTGGCCAAGGAAGTGGCCCGCCTTCTCACCTATGAGGCCACCAAAAATCTTCCCACGGAGAAGAAGATGGTCAAGGGCTGGGCCGGACAGGTGGAAGTGGATTATCTCGCGGGCAAGATGATCACCATCGTTCCCATTCTCCGCGCCGGTCTGGGGCTCATGGACGGCGTGCTCGACATGGTGCCCGGCGCAAAGATCAGCGTGCTCGGCATGTACCGCAACGAGGAGACGCTGGAACCCGTGGAATACTACAAAAAGCTGGCCCGTCGCATCGATCAGCGCGTGGCCTTCATTCTTGATCCCATGCTCGCCACCGGCGGATCGCTCATCGCGGCCATCGACGTGCTCAAGAAGAACGGCTGCAAGCAGATCTGCTCCCTCAACCTCGTAGCCGCACCCGAAGGCGTGAAGGCCGTGCTCGACAAGCATCCCGACGTGGAAATCTATGCCGCGGCCCTTGACTCCCATCTCAACGAGAACGGCTACATCATTCCCGGTCTCGGGGACGCGGGCGACCGCATCTTCGGCACCAGATAACGATTCTTTTCCGAACGCCGGAACACGCTCTTCCGACGTTTCCCGCATTCTTCCAAAGGCCCGGACGCATGCCGGGCCTTTTCTCTTCTTCCCGTTCTGCGGCAGCGCCGGCTGTTGACGCCTCACGGCTTGAAACATACAAAGAAAGACGCGCCGGCTTCCACGACGGGAAGACCGGTGCCGGCGACACGGAAAAGGGCCTCGTCCACGAGTCCGTCCTTCTTCAGCATCATCTTGTCACAGGCAGGTCCGTATGGCGCGTTACTCTTCCAGAATCAGCAACAAACACATGGTGGTCGTGCGCTTCAGCTCCCTCGGCGACGTCGTGCTTACCACGGGCGTGCTGCTCGACTGGCACAAAAAGCACGGCACCATGTTCACCGTCATCACGAAGGAAGCCTTCGAGCCGGTCTTTGCCGGACATCACGCCGTGCTCAACGTCATCGGCTTCGACGAGAACGATCTGCACGGTCAGACGCAGGCCATGAACTTCCGCGGACTCATGGAAAAGTATCGCGACTCCCCCCTGCTCGATCTGCACCGCAATCTGCGCTCGGCCATGCTGGCCAGAATCTGGCGCGACGCCATCATCTGCTACAGCAAGATGTCGCTGGCCCGCCGCATCTTTCTTCTGAGCCGGGGACGCTTCTTCGGAGAACAGCTGCGGCGCTTCAATGTGCCTCAGCGTTACGCCATCGGTCTCTACGACAAGGAAAACGTTCCCTCCGCCGCAGAACTCAGACCGCGCATCTTCCTCACCGACGAAGAAAAGACGGCGGCCGCCGCCAGAGTCGCGCCCCTCCGTCGTGACAGAAGACCCCTCGTCGCCCTGCATCCCTTCGCCACCCACGCGGCCAAGACCTGGCCGACGGACAGATGGCTGCGTCTCGCCGCTCTGCTCGAACAGGAAAACATCGACTACTTCTGGGTGGGACAGGGGGAAGGCTTCCCCGCGCAGGAATCGTCGCGCAGCTTCGTCAACGATACCGGCCTGCGCGAACTGTTCGCCCTGATCCATGAGGCTGACGTGCTCATTACCGGCGATTCCGGCCCCATGCACATCGCAACGGCCGTGGACACCCCCGTGCTCGCCATGTTCGGTCCCACCTGCCGGGAGTGGGGATTCTTCCCCTCCGGCGAACGCGACCGCGTGCTTCAGCTTCCCATGGCCTGCCGTCCCTGTTCCCTGCACGGGGCGGACGCCTGCAGCCGCAACTTCGCCTGCATCACGGGCATCGAACCGGACCTTGTGCTTGCAGAACTGAAATCCATGCTCCGCTGATCCGGCCATACGGAAGGAATGTTTCCGCACGGACGTCGGAAAAGCGCGACGCAAAGGGAAAAAGACTGTCATCTCCCATAGTTGCGATCTCACTTTTCGACAGGCGGAACCATGTGATTTTTCTATCATTTCTCTAAAAAAAAGATTCTCTCCGGTTGACCTGCCCCTGCTCTGATGTTAGAGTCGGAAATAAAGTAATATCAGAAGAAGCTCATGCCGCAGGGCATGACTTGTTCCGAGCCAACGGCAACAACCGCGATCTTCCCGCCGCCTTGGAAGCCCTCGCGGAAAAGTCCTGTCTATCAGCGCCAGGAGGGCCTTATGCAAATCTCCATCGGTCTGGGGAAAGAAGGTGCGGAAGAACGCCTTGAAAAACGGGGCGTATCGCGCCGCGACTTTCTGAAATTCTGTTCCACTGTGGCTGTGGCCCTGGGCATGGGGCCTTCGTTTGCTCCCGCCGTGGCCAAAGCGCTCACGTCCGCCGCCCGTCCCGCGGTCATCTATCTGCACGATGCGGAGTGCACCGGCTGCACGGAAGCGCTGCTGCGTACCAGCAAGCCCTTCCTTGATGAACTCATCCTCGATACCATCTCCCTTGACTATCAGGAAACCATCATGGCCGCCGCCGGCGAGGCCGCCGAAGAAGCCCTGTACACGGCCATGAAGAATCCCAACGGATATGTGTGCATCGTGGAAGGCGCCATTCCCACGGCCATGGACGGCCTGTATGGAACCATCGGCGGCAGAACCATGTACGCCATCAACAAGGAAGTGCTTCCCGGCGCCAAGGCCGTCATCGC
>USNI01000092.1 GCA_900555975.1 uncultured Desulfovibrio sp.
CTCAACATTCTCGACACGCCTCTCTTCGACGCGCCCTATCTGGTGCTGCCCGCCAAGACCACGCGTCAGTCCGGTCTGCTCATGCCCGATTTCGGCTACAGCAGCCTGAACGGCACCTTCTTTTCCCAGCCGTACTTTCACGTCATCGACGAGAGCCGCGATCTGACCTTCTACGGCACCTACATGAGCAAGGCCGGCTTCATGCCCGGCATCGAGTACCGCTCGCATACCCGCGACAAGGAAAAGACCTGGCTGGCCTTCGACGCCCTGTACGACAAGCACACCTTCCGTTCGGATGCCTCCGATCCCGTCAACGACACCGACGGGAAGATCAACACCAACGAGGAGCGCTACTGGCTGCGCGGCATGGGCGACGGCTTTCTCGGCGACTCCGGGTGGCGCTACCGCTACAATCTCGATTATGCGTCCGATCAGAACTTTCTGCGCCAGTTCCGCGACATGCGCACCGGCTTCAACCGCACCCGCGACTCTCTCTACGACATGTTCGGCCGCGATCTGCCGGAAGTGGACAAGAACCGTGTGAGCGAGGGCTATATCTATCAGAACTGGGATCGCTTCATGGTGTCCGTCGGATTCCGGTACGAGCAGGATCCCTCCTTCGGGCACGGTAACCTGCCGCACAGCGAGGACACCACGGTGCAGCGTCTTCCCGTGAGCGCCTACCTCTTCAAGGGCAGCCTCATGGAAGGTCTGCCTCTGGAACTTCAGGGCGAGGTGTCGAGCACCTATGAATATCGCGCCAGGGGCGTACGCGGTCTGCGCACGGAAATCCATCCCGAACTGAGTCTGCCTCTGAGTCTGCCCGGTGCTTCCCTGCTGGTGAGCGGCGGCGTGCGGCAGACCTACTACAACAGCAATCACGTTCCCTTCAACGACGATCAGCGCTGGACGCGCGGCGGCGGCACCAAGGACCGCTTCATTCCCGACGTGAGCGCCACGGCCTTCACGCAGTTCTCCCGCGTGTGGGACATGCCTGAAAAACATCTGGATGCCGTGGCGGAAAACGTGGGCAGAAGCAGCTGGACCGGCATCCGGCACAGAGTGCAGCCCCGTCTGACCTACGAATGGACGCCGGACAGGGATCAGTCCGACAATCCCATCTTCGAGGAGAACGACCGTCTCAAGCCTTCCCAGCGGGTGCGCCTTTCCGTGACCAACATCATCACGGCGCGGCAGGATACCGTATCCGGCGCAAAGGGCAGCTACAGGACCACGGAGTCCTATTTCGATCCCGTGCGCTGGGAAATCGCCACCGGTTACGACATCGACGAAGCCAGCCGTACCGATTTTCGCGAGATCTACGAGCGCAAGCCCGTCATGGATACCTATTCCCATCTGGAATTTCGTCCGGCGAACTGGCTCAGTCTGTGGAACCGCCTCTACGTCTCCATGTACGGCGACGGCATCACCCGCAGCGATACCGGTGCCACCATCTCCAACGCCCGCTGGGGCGCCTGGAGCGTGGCCTACAGTACCCGCAACGAGTACTACAACTATCTTGACGAGATGAAGCGCGACAATCTGCACGACATCAACTTCACGGACAAACAGCGTCTTCTCACCAACTCCGTCACCTTCCGTCCCACGAGCAGCATATCCTTCAACTACTATACGCAGGACAACATAGAAACCGGCAAGAATTATGAACGCCGCTTCACCATCGGCTACTATCATCAGTGCTTCCACATTCTCGGATCCGTACAGAGCAAGGCCAGAGATGATTCCTACAGGCTCATTCTGGAACTGCCCGGACTGAATTTCTGAGGTCGGCCATGGTGGTACAGCTCTCCTGCGGAGCGATTTTGGGAGTGGATGCCTTCCGGGTCGATCTGGAGGTGGACTACGCCCGTCAGGGCATGCCTTCGTTCGTCATGGTGGGACTTGCCGAAGGAGCGGTGCGGGAAGCGCGGGAGCGGGTGCTCAAGGCGCTGCAGAACTCTTCGTTCCGTCTTGCGCCGGGCCGCATCACGGTCAATCTTGCGCCTGCCGACCGGCGCAAGGAAGGCACGGCCTATGATCTGCCGCTGGCGCTGGGACTTCTGGCATCCTCAGGGAGTCTGCCCGCGGACAGTCTGAACGGCTGGTTCTTTGCCGCGGAACTGTCTCTGGACGGCAGGCTCAAGCCCGTGCCCGGCGTGCTTCCTCTTGCGCTTCTGGCGCGGGAGCAGGGCGCAAGAGGCGTGATGGTCGCTCCGGAGAACGCGCAGGAGGCCGCCGTGGTCGAGGGACTCGACGTCATGGCGCCGCATACGCTTGCGGAGGCGGCGGCGTTTCTGGCAGGAGAGGCGGAGCTGAGCGCCGTACAGCCGCTTCCTGTTCTTCCGGAAGAGGAAAGCTTTCCGGATCTGGCGGACGTCAGAGGACAGGAAAAGGCCAAGCGCGCCATGGAGATCGCCGCTGCGGGCGCGCACAATCTTCTTTTCATCGGGCCTCCCGGCAGCGGCAAGACCATGCTGGCCAGACGCATGCCCGGCATACTGCCGCCGCTTGAGCCGGAAGAGGCGCTGGAAGTGACCAGAATCTACAGCGTGGCCCGCTTGCTGGACGGACGCGGTCTTGTCACGAGTCGTCCCTTCCGCACGCCCCATCACAGTGATTCCAGCGTGGCGCTCATCGGCGGAGGCGTGCCTCCGCATCCTGGCGAGGTCAGTCTCGCCCACAGAGGCGTGCTCTTTCTCGACGAGCTGCCGGAATTTCAGAGACAGGCGCTTGAAGTGCTGCGCCAGCCGCTGGAACAGGGCCGGGTCTTCATTTCCCGCGCCGCCTATGCGGTCTCCTATCCTGCGGACTTCATGCTGCTTGCGGCCATGAATCCCTGTCCCTGCGGTTACAGCACGGATCCGCGTCACGAATGCACCTGTTCCGCGCAGGCCGTGGCCCGCTATCGCGCCAGACTCTCAGGTCCGCTTCTGGACCGCATCGATCTTCATGTGGAGGTGCCGGCCGTCTCCTACGAGCAGATGCGCGCCGGCCGATCCGGTCCGACGTCCGCAGAGGTCAGGGAGCGGGTCGCCCGGGCGAGGGACATGCAGCGTGAGCGGTTCCGGGGCACGGACTGCCGCACCAACGCCGATCTGTCCGGCAGGCTGCTTGACGAATGCTGCCGTCTGGGAGATCAGGAACACGCTTTTCTCGGCAATGCCGTGGAGGCGCTGTCGCTTTCGGCCCGAGCCTGCACCCGCATTCTCCGTGTGGCCAGAACCATCGCCGATCTTGACGGCGCGCAGACCATAGCGCTTCCGCATCTGGCGGAAGCCGTCAGCTGCCGCGTCCTCGACAGGAGGCTGTCATGACGTTTTCCCTGCGTGCCTGCGCACTCTGTGCTGCGGCTTCGCTGGCTCTTTTTCTGGGAACGCCCAATCCCTTTTTCCATGTGCCCTTCGCCGTGCTGGGATATCCGGCGGCGCTCCATGTCGCGGCCGGGGGAAGAACGCCGTTCCGGACGGGCTGGTGCGCGGGCATCGCCGGAGCGGCGGCGGCGCTCTACTGGATAGCCGTGGCCGCGCATATGTACGGCTATTTTCCCTGGGCCATGGCCGTGCCCTGTTCCGTGCTGCTCGGCATGTACGTGGCTTTCTGGGGCGGTCTGTTCAGCTGGGGCGTCGCACGGATGAGCGCGCTTTCACCGTGGCGGCGCAGCGCGGCTGCGGGCGTGCTGTGGTTTCTTCTGGAATGGACGCGGGGATGGTTCGGCACGGGATTTCCCTGGCTGACGCTCTCGTCCGGACTGGCCGCGTGGCCCGTGCTCATGCAGCCTCTGAGCGTGCTCGGCGAATATGGTTTTTCCGGCCTTCTGGCCGCGGCGGTCTGTCTGGCCTGCGAAGGCGTCCTTGCCCTGCGCCGGGGAGGCGGACGCCGGAGAGGAACGGCGCTTCTGGCCTGCGGTCTGCTCGTGCTCGCGGGGACGACCGCTTTCGGAGCGTGGCGTCTTGCCGTCGTGCCGGAGAAAATGGCCGCGGAGGGCGTTCCCGTATCGCTGCTCATGGTGCAGGGCAGTGTCCGGCAGGACGTGAAATGGTCGCCTGAGTATCAGCGGCAGACGCTGGAGCGCTATGTGCGGCTCAGCATCGACGGCGTGCGCTCCGATGTGAACGCTCTTGCCTCCGCTGCGTCTTTCGGTCCTTCGGCCGCAAAGATCGCCGCGTCGGCGGGAACATCCGATGCAAAGAACGATGCCGTGCGCGCACCAGCGCTGCCCGATCTTCTCATCTGGCCGGAAACGGCCATGCCCTTCGCCTATCCGGAAGGTCCGCTTTCCGGCGAACTGCGCGCCTTTGTCCGGGAGGCGGGCATTCCGCTTCTGTTCGGCGCTCCCGGCGCGGAGCATCTTCCGGACGGAAGAACGCTTCTGTACAACCGTGCCTTTCTGCTTTCGCCGGAAGGGGAGGAGTCCTTTTATGACAAGGAGCATCTTGTCCCGTTCGGCGAATATCTGCCGCCGGTGCTGAACTGGAAGATCTTTGAGGGACTGCTTCAGGGCCTCGGAGGCTTCGAGCCGGGAACGCAGGAGCATCTTTTTTCCCTGCGCACGACGGACGGCAGAAAGGTGGACCTCGGCATGCTCATCTGCTACGAGGGCATTTTTCCGGAGCTGGCCCGTCGGCGCGTGGCCGACGGCGCCGGACTTCTCGTGAACATCAGCAACGACGCGTGGTACGACTACACGTCCGCCCCTGTTCAGCATCTTCAGCTCGCGCTCATGCGCGCGGTGGAACAGGGCCGCTTCGTGGCCCGCGCCACCAACAGCGGCATCACGGCAGTGCTCGATCCTCTGGGAGGCATCCATCCCATGGGATCCGAACAGAACGGATACGCGCTTTTCACGCCCGGCAGTCTTTCCGCGTCGACGCTTGCCTTGCAGGGGCATACGCCTTACTTTTATCTTCATCCGTGGCTGCCCGCCGCGGGGCTTGCACTTTTTCTTCTG
>USNI01000093.1 GCA_900555975.1 uncultured Desulfovibrio sp.
GTGCTCATGCCCGGCGAGATCGAACTCTTCCAGAACCTCCCGGATGCGGCGGCGCAGGGCAAAGGGGCCGAGTCCGTACACCCCGCCGAAGAAATGCAGATTTTCCAGCACGGAAAGATTGCCGTACAGAGAAAATTTCTGGGAAACGTAGCCCACGCGGGTGCGGGCCTGAGCGGCGGCTCTGCGCAGATCTTCTCCGGCAACGCGGAGATATCCGCTCGTTGCGGGCAGAAGGCCGCAGAGCATGCGGAACGTGGTGGTCTTGCCTGCGCCGTTCGGGCCGAGAAGCCCGAAGACCTCCCCCCGCTTCACGGTGAAGGAGGTGCTGGCCACGGCGGTGAAGTCTCCGAACTTGCGCACAAGATCCCGTACCTCGATGACGTTTTCCTCGTCTCCGGAAGCGGTGGACGGCGTTTCTTCCTTTGCAGAAGAAGAATTTGTCGGATCACCGTCATGATCCGTTGTTTCCCCGCGGCGGAGGAGGAACATGAAGCTGTCTTCAAGGCGGGGCGCCACGGCCCGGCAGGATGCCGGATCAAGATGCATGCCGGAGGAGGAAGGTGCAAAAAGTTCCGTCGGAATGCCGTCCTTTCCGCATTCCGGCCTCAGAACCAGCCGGACATGACTGCCTTCGGGCACGGCATCCATGACGAGGGAAGGCTGGTCGAGCAGCCATGCCTGAAGATGTCTGGCCTTCATGCCCGGGGGGACGTCCGTGACATGGCAGAGTCCGGTCGTGAGGCGGCACAGCGTTTCGGGACTGCCCTGAGAGAGAATCCGCCCTTCGTGAATCACGATGACATGATCACAGCGCTCGGCTTCGTCCATGTAGGCGGTGCTCACGATGACGGAAAGATGCTCCTCCTCGACCATGCGGGTGATGATGGACCACAGCTCGCGCCTGGAAAGAGGATCCACGCCGACGGACGGTTCGTCCAGCAGAAGCAGTTCCGGCGAGCGCACCAGCGTGCAGGCCAGAGCCAGCTTCTGCTTCATGCCGCCGGACAGCTTGCCCGCCGGACGCGCGGTGAAGCGGGCAAGATCGGTCATGTCCAGAAGCCGCCGGAAGCGTTCCTTCCGTGTCGGAAGGGGAACGCCGTGCAGGTCGGCATAGAGATCCAGATTTTCCTGTACGCTCAGATCTTCATACAGGCCGAAGCGCTGAGGCATGTAGCTTATGCGGTCCTGTATCTGCTGCGCCTCGCGCGACACGTCCCGTCCGAGCACATGGAGCGTGCCGGAGGTGGGGGCGAGAAGTCCGCATATCATGCGCAGAAAGGTGGTCTTGCCTGCGCCGTCCGGTCCCACGAACGCCGTCATGCTTCCGGAAGGCACGTCGAGATCCAGCCCGGAAAGCGCCGTGACCGGTCCGGTTCCTGTCTGAAAGACGCGGGTCAGAGCGCGGGCGCGGATGACGTCCGCATGAGAGGACGTCTCCCGTGATCCGGAAGCGTCCGCCGGAACACGGTCAGTCGCCATGGCTGCCTTCGGCCTCATGTTCATGGACAACTACGCTGACCGGCATGCCGAGACGCAGACGGTCCTGCGCATCGTCGGCCACAATGCGTACCTCGTAAAGCAGGGAGGTGCGCAGATCCTCGGTCTGCACGCTTTTGGGCGTGAATTCCGCCGTGGGCGAAATGTAGCCTACCTGCCCCGGCACGGGATCGGGGAAGGAATCGGTGAGGATGTCGGCCTTCATGCCGTAGCGTATGCGGCCGAGCTGCGGTTCCGTCACGTAGGCGCGCACCCACTTGGGCGAGGTCAGGGAAAGCTGGAGCACCGGCGCGGCGGAAGAGGTCATGTCCCCGGGTTCAAGAAGCCGCGCGCTGACCACGGCGTCGGCAGGGGAGTACAGACAGCCGAGTTCGATGTTGTGCTGCATGACGGCGAGCGAGGCCCTGGCCGCATCGAGCTGGGCGGCGGCTGCGGCGATGTCCTCGGCGCGGAATCCTTCCTTCAGCAGAGCCAGGGCATGGACTGCCTCGTCTCTCTGTCCCTGCGCAACCCTGAGCGAGGTCTGGGCGTTTTCCCTTTCCTGCTGACTCACGGAATTGGCGCGGCGGAGCGCGGCCATGCGGGCGTCGTCGCGGCGTGCCTGCTCCAGAGACGCTTCGGCCGTGCGCAGGGCGGCTTCCGCCCGGGCGATTTCCTCAGGACGGTTGCCGTTCCGCATCTTGAGCAGATTCTGTTCCTGGGCTGCAATTTCCGCACGGAGCCTGACAGACTCAAGTTCCAGCGACGTGACGTCAATACGGGCGAGAAGCTGTCCCTTCCGTACATGGTCGCCTTCTTCCGCCAGAAGTTCCGACAGGCGTCCTCCCTGTTCGAACGCCAGCGATACCTGACGGATGTCGACGTTGCCGTAGAGCTTCAGTTCCGTCCGTGGCTGCTCAGCGGGGAAATATCGCCAGGCCAGCCAGCCTCCGGCGCCGAGAGCGGCAAGAACAAGAACGACGATGATTTTTTTCATGACGGTGACCTTTGCGGGCAGAGTGTCGGATGACCCCACAGAATCAGGGTAGAGAGCTTTCTTTTTTAAGTCAAATATAAAGTTCAATTTTATATTTCAATTTGACATTTGAAGTCGTTGTCCGTATCCTCATCTGCATGATGGAAGACGCATATACAGCATACGGACGAAGAAAACGGAGCGCTCCCCGCAGGGACGGTCTTTCCACCCGGAACATGGTGCTTGAGGCCGCGGGCAGGGTCTTTGCCGAGCGCGGTTACGCCAAGTCCACGAGCAGGGAAATCTGTGAGAAGGCCGGGGTCAACAGTGCCGCCATCAATTATTACTTCGGCGGCAAGGAAGGTCTGTACGAAGAAGTGCTTGTGGAGGCGCACCGGCAGCTTGTGAGCCTTGAGGAGCTTCATGCCGTGGTGGATTCCGGCGGCGCGCCGGAACAGAAGCTGCGGGCCTTTCTCGAACTTGCGGTACGTGCGGCGCTGAAGGCTCCGGAACTGTGGGGGCTTCCCGTGCTTCTGCGCGAAATGGCGTCTCCCTGCTCCAGTCTGCCGGAGCCGCTCGTGGCGAGCGCACTGCCGAAGCTGCATGTCGTGCGGTCTCTCGTATGCGAGGTCACAGGCTTTGCGCCCGGTTCCGAAGGAGAGCGTCACGCGACGGCGCTTCTGCTCATGCCCTGTCTGTTTCTGGTGCTTTTTCCTGAAAAGGTGCAGTCGCTGCTGCTGCCGGACTTCATGGAGCATCCGCAGGACATGATAGCGTCCATGATGAGCTACGTCATGGGAGGACTGAGTGCCCTGAAGGCGGATGAAGCGCAAGGTCAGGGTGAATCTTCCTGATCTGCGATGTTCCGGTGGAACAGCTTCGCGGCACGGCTCCGGTTCCTGGCGGTTCCCCGGGCGGAGGCAGCGTGCGCGTTTCGTTTTTATTCATGATGTTTTTCAATGCAAAAGGCCGGCGGCATAGCTCTGAAGCAGCGTGCCGTCGGCCTTCATTATGGATACAGGAGGAATCGTCGTCGTGAGCGGCGCCGTCAGTCGTCGTATTCCGGCGTCGTTTTTGGGGCACTATGCCGCGCGGTTTCCGTCCCCGCCACAAGGGGAGGTGTCTGCGCAATGTCTTTTCTACCGGTGGATGTTTTTTTCAAATGATGCCGGAGTATACGGCGGGCATGGTCAGGCATCAGCGGCCGCAGCCGTAACCGCCGTGTCCGTGACGGCCGTAGCCTTCGGCATGGTGCATGCCGCGGCCGTGGCCGTGACCATAGCCGTAGTCATCATGATGACGGAGCCGGGCGCAGGGCAGGCCGGCCTTTTCCATATTGCTGAAGAAGTCGTCGTTGACTTCGCGTATCTGCGTACGGAGTTTGGTGATGTCGGCAGTGAGCTGACGCAGTTCCGAAGGATCGACGTTGGGGTTTCTGGAAAGTGCGTTCAGTTCCAGGCGTTTTGCCGCAAGGGCGTCGCGCAGAGGCCTGACGGCGGCAGTATGTTCTTCATGGAGTTTGTCCATCTGCACCCTCTGTTCGTCGGTCAGACGGGGCATGACGGGACAGTCGTTCGCACGCTGATAGTTGCAGCTGTAGCGACCGTAAAAATCGGGAGCTGCCATGGCGGCTACAGGAATGCTGGCGATAAATGACAGGGCGAGAAGAGAAGTGATGATGGGTTTTCTGGTCATGGTACGTTCCTTTTGATGAAGATGTAAATGTATGTGGACCACGTATTCAGTATATAGAGAAATCATTCCGGAATGTCATGTTTCAAACTCTTTCCGTCTGTCTTTCTTTCCGTAACAGTGATGAGCTTCTCATTAACAAAGTGAAATACATCCGCTCATAGCGTGCATGAGCACCTACTGTACATATAAACGTGAGACAAATTTAAATAACTACGGATGCATATCCGTTTTTCCCCCGATGACGACGACATCGACGAGGTGTGTTCGCGCGTCTGCGGTTTGGAAAAGCGGAAACGCGGGATTGTTCCGAAGTTCTGCGGAGCTCTTCAGGCATCGTGTTTTCCGTATTTTTTCAGAAGGCCGGGACCGACCATGATCAGAATGACGGCGCCGCAGATGACGGCGACTCCGGCAAAGACGCCGGCGGTGGCCGGTTCATCGAAGACGAGGATGCCGACGGTGACGGCGGTGAGCGGTTCCATGACGCCGAGAATGGCCGTCAGCGTCGATCCGATGCGCTGGATGGCGAGCACCAGAGCCAGATTGGATACGGCGGCGGTGATGACGGCGAGCAGCACGGCAAGGGAGGCTTCCGTCCAGGAGTGCAGCCACTGGAACGAGCCTGAAAGCAGGGCGTTGGCAAGCGAAGCCGCCGTGCCGAAGACAAGGACCCAGAACGTGATGCTCAGACCTGAAATGCTGCGTATTCCGGCCACATGAAGGCCGCAGATGTACACGGCGTTGCAGAGTGCCGAGGCCAGCAGAAGCACGATGCCCCT
>USNI01000094.1 GCA_900555975.1 uncultured Desulfovibrio sp.
ATGCCGACAATAAGAACTTTTTACCCTTTTGGCAATTAATGAGTCCTGAGCCTAGATATCTTTTATTTTCAGTATATTATACGAAATATCCGTATCGTAGGCATCCATGTTTTCCCGCTGCTTGAGCACGTTCACTATCCGGATGGTCACCGGCAGAACGACGATCTCATAGGCCGTCTTGGCAAAAATCTGAATGGCCATGAGCTTCAGCAGTTCTTCCACAGGCACCAGTCCGCCGAAGGCGAGGGGAAAAAAGATCAAGGAATCCGCACTTTCGCCGGCGAGAGTGGAAACGACGGCGCGTGCCGAGAAGTGTTTTCCCCGGCTGAATATCTTCATTCTGCTCATGACATAGGCGTTGAGAAAGGAGCCGAGCAGAAAGGCGAGCAGGCTGGCGACGGCGATTCTCGGCGCAAGACCGAAGACGAAGCGGAAGGCTGCCTCTCCTTCCCAGAAGGGTGCGGACGGCAGCGCCACGGCAAGCTGGAACAGCGCGAGCATGGAGAAGTTCGTGAGGAATCCGAGCCAGATGATGAGTCTGGCCTTGCGGAAGCCCCAGACTTCGGCAATGCAGTCGTTGATGATGTAGGAGACGGGAAAGACCAGAAAACCTGCGGTAATGGTGACCGGTCCGAGCTGGATGATCTTGGTTTCCAGAAGATTGGAGGCGATGAGGCAGGCGCAGAACACGATGCCGAGCAGCATGAAGGACAGAGATACGGTAGTATTTTTCATGACTTGTTTTTTACGTGGTTTTCAAGCACACGGTTGAAGGTTGACGAGCCGTTCAGGGAACTATCTTCTGAACGATTTCTCGTCAAGTCATTCTGCAGGGTGGAGGTAGAATGAGAAGGAGCTTCCGAACAGCGCGGAATACGCCGCCCGAATTTGTTTTCTGCGGGGATGTTCGTCTCACCTGGAAGCGGACTTTTTCCTGCGAATTTTCCGGGCAGGAGCGCTGTTTGAGCCGAACCTTCGCATCTGTTCCCTTGAGATCTGTTTCTCAGAGACGGCAACGCGGCTTTGCGGCCGGGAAACTTTCAGAAAAACGCCGACAAAGGCGTTTTGCCGAGGGATTCAGTACCGCACAGGGGCGTTCAGGCGTTTCGCATTGTCCGGGGCAGATCTCTGCCGCTAGTGATCTCTGCGGCCGTGCCGCCGGCCTTCGGAAACGTCTTTGAGAGCCTTCTTCAGCGCGTCTCTGTAGGTGCGCAGCACGGAAAGTCTGGCAAATTTCTTATCCTCGGCGGCGATGATGTGCCAGGGGGCGTACTCCGTGCTGGTTCTCAGAAACATCTCGTCGGCGGCACGCACGTATGCGGGCCATTTTTCTCTGTTGCGCCAGTCGTCGGGGGTGATCTTGTACTGTTTCCAGGGCGTCTGTTCCCGTTCGTGGAAGCGGCGGAGCTGCTCGTCGGGAGAAATGTGCAGCCAGAACTTCATGAGCACATTGTTGCCGGCAACAAGCTCCTGCTCGAAAAGATTGATTTCCGCATAGGCACGGCTCCAGTCTTCTTCGGGCGTGAGTCCTTCCACTCTTTCCACCAGCACCCGGCCGTACCATGAACGGTCGTAGACGGTAATGAATCCGGAGCGGGGAACGTGACGCCAGAAGCGCCACAGATAGTGATGGGCAAGTTCTTCATCGGAGGGAACGCCGATGGGAATGGCACGGCTTATGCGTGCATCGATGCCGGCCATGAGCCTTCGGATACAGCCTCCCTTGCCGGCGGCGTCCCAGCCTTCGAAGAGCAGAGTGCTTGAAATGCCTTTCTTGTAGGCATGATAGGTAAGTTCGTGCAGCTCGCTCTGCAGTTCGTCAAGTTCCTTCTTGTAAAGGTCGGGATCGGCCTTCGCACTCAGATCGATGGCATCCAGCGTGGAAATGACATTTTCCTGCTCCACGGGAGCCTTGCCCTCGAGTCTCGCCTTTCTGGCGTCCTGTTCGGCCACGGCACGTTCCACGGTGGCGATGACGGCTTTTGCCACGGCAAGATTGCGGTAGTTTGCGTCGGCGGCGTCCACGACGGTCCACGGCGCAAAGGAGCGGTCGGTAAGCGTGATGGCCCTGGAAGCGGCGCTCGCCAGACCGTCATAGTTTTCGGCGGCTTTCTTGTCGTAGGGAGTGAAGTGGAGCACTTCCTTGTGGTTCAGTCTTTTCCTGAGACGGGCGGCATGTTCCTTCTTGTCCAGATGAAGCCATATTTTGGCGATGGCCATGCCGGAGGCGGCCAGACTGTCTTCCAGCCCCCGGTAATGATGCATATGAGCGTCGAATTCCATTTCGCTCATGTTTCCCGTGCAGAATCTGCGCATGGCCGGACCGTACCAGCCCCCGAAGAAGACGCCTACGCTGCCGGCTTCGGGCAGAAGACGCCAGTATCGCCAGTCCTGAGGCCGTTCTCTTTCCTCGTCCGTTTCCATCCAGAACACGTGGTTGTGCACATGCTTGCTGTCCATCCATTCCGACAGCATGTTGACGACGGCGCCCCGACCGGAGCCGTCGATGCCGGCAATGGTGATGAGCAGGGGAATCTTTCGTTCAATGCACAGACGCTGCGCTTCGAAGAGCCGCATGCGCAGTTCCGGGGCTTTTTCACGGAATTCCTTATCGCTGCATCGTCTGCCGAGTACGACGGTTTCGAACATGGGAGCCTCACTGTCATTAATATGAAGGAATGGAGGTCGGAAAGACTGTGTTTCTGAGACTGTAGGGTTCCTTCATGAAAAGCGCAAGAGTCTCATGAGACCGGGAAAGGGGAGCGGGGACGGCATGAAAAGCCCCTCCGTGGGCCGTTGTGGGCAGCTTTCGGTGTCTCCTGAAGCCATGGATTTTTCGTCAGGAAGGGAAAATTCTGCGGACCGGCGCGGCACCGCCGATGACTCCGAGGACGATGCCCGGAAAGCATGATTTTTCCTATGTTCTGCGGCGCGACAAAGGTAGCTCAAGGAGGTGTCGGCATGGCGGATGGAGCGGTGCCTGCGGACGGATGCCGGACCTGTGAGTCCGGAATGCAGGCGCTGTTCCGGAGAGTCTGCTTCTTTACCCTGCGGCGGGGATATGGCATATTCGTCACAAGCCAGATCAAGGAGCATTCATGTCTTCAGTCGTCGTTCCCGAACATTCCAGGCCTCTTCTGGAGGCACTTTCGGCCGGTCGTTCGTTCGAGCTGGACAGTCATGTCTTTGTGGCTGACGGCGACTGGCTCATGGCCATAGGTTATCCTCTGGAAGGAGCGTTCTCCGTTTCTCGTTTCGAGGCGGCTCTGAATGAGGCCATAAGGCGCGTAAGGCCTGCGGACTGCTTTGCCATAGCGCCGGAGATGCCGGAGAGGCTGAAGGCATTCGTACAGGATCGGGACGTGTACTACGAGCTTTCGGCATCGGCCGACGTGCCGTCGAAGCTTCGGGGGCCGGTCCGGCATGCGCGGGAGCGTCTTGTCGTGGATGAAACGCGGGAATTTACGGCGGAGCACAGAAGACTCTGGTCGGAGTTCATGGGCAGAATTCCTCTTCCTCCGCGCATACGACAGCTTTATTCTGGAACGGCTTCCGCGCTCGGAGGCGGAGCCGATCTGCGTCTGCTCAACGCCTGGGACGCGGAGGGGCAGCTTGCCGCCTGTCTTCTGCTGGACTACTCCCTGCCCCGAAGCGTGAGCTATGTGCTCGGCGCACATTCCAAGACGCATTATGTTCCTCATGCGCCGGATCTGCTTTTTGCCGAGATGCTGGAGCGCGCCCGAGCGGAGGGCAGGGAGACCATACTGCTCGGACTCGGCGTGAACGAAGGCATTGCCCGGTTCAAGCGCAAGTGGGGCGGCAGGGTTTGCGCAAACTATGAACTTGCGGCATGGCAGGCCTCGGAAACAGGGGGAGGCAAAGGCGCTCTTTTCGATGTGGCGGCACTTCTGGCCCTGAACATGGGCAGGACTTCGAGCGGACGGGAAGTTTCCCGATGGAAGTTTTTCGACACGCTGCCCGAGCAGCGACCGTGTGCCATGCTGTGGCGTCTGGACAAGAACGGCCGGACTTCGTGGATCGGCGGTTCGGCTCATTTCTTCTGCTGCTCGTTCGAGCATTCCCTGCGTCGGCTCTTCGAGCATGTGGACACGGTTCTCCTTGAAGGTCCCATCGATTCCGAGAGCATGGATGAAGTGGCGCGCATAGGCCGTTCCCCGGAACCCGATGCGCCTCGCGTGTCGCAGTTCCTTTCCGAGGAGGATGTGCGTCGTCTTGAACGCATGGTGTACGGTCCCGAAGGCTTCTGGGCCAGAGTGGCGGGACTGCAGAAAAAGCGTTCCGTCGACGTGCGTCAGGTGCTGTCCGAAAGTCGTCAGTGGTACGCGTTCTTCGCACTCTGGACAGCCTATCTTGAACGCAACGGCTGGACCAATTCCGTGGATCTCGAGGTGTGGAATCTTGCACTGGACATGGGCAGGTCGGTCATGGGCATGGAAAGTCTTGCCGAGCAGATCGCTTCTCTGGAATCGGCCCCCATGCCGCGCATCGTGAAGTTCATGAAGGAGTGTTCGTTCTGGCCCACGCTCATGAAGAGCAACCGTTCGCGGTATCTTGCCGGGGATCTCATGGGCATGATGGGAACAAGTGCAGAGTTCCCCACCGTACGGGAACCATCATCAGCGTACGGGATCAGCGTTTCCGCGAGCGGATGAGACCCTATATCGAACGCGGAGGGACGGCGGTATTCGTGGGATCGGCCCACATGATCAATCTGCGCCGCATGCTTGCCGAGGATGGATTTACCGTAACGCGTGTGCTGCCGACGCTCAGGCACCGCTTCGTCGCCTGGATCCGTCGAGATGATTCGGTGGTTCTTCAGGGCAATCCCGATGCTCCTGCGTGGGAAAAGGCTCC
>USNI01000095.1 GCA_900555975.1 uncultured Desulfovibrio sp.
CATAAGCATGATATGTCTGTAATCGTACGTATAGGTCCCTTCTGCCATGGTGAAATACGAAATGGAGGTCTTCCTGATTGGTTGTTTGCAAAACCGCTGGAAGTTCGTTCCAACGACGCGAACTATCTGAAATATGTAGGGCGATTATATAAAGAAATAGCTGCTCGGTTAAAGGGGTTATATTATAAGGATGGTGGTCCGGTCATTGGTATCCAAATAGAAAATGAACATCAGCATTCGGCTGCTCCATGGGCTATTTGTTATCCGGGAGAAAGGAAAGATTTTACGTCAGCTACGTATGATTCATCTATTACCATGGTTGGTGTAAGCGCTCAGGAGAAAAAGATTACAACAGCTGAGCTAGGTGAATTACACATGCGTACTTTGAAGGAAATGGCGGAGAAGGAAGTGGAAGCTTCGGCCGGCGGCGGCATGGTGAAGGTGGTCATGAACGGACGTCAGGAAATGAAGTCCATCACCATCGACAAGGCCATTCTGGAAAGCGGCGACGTGGAAATGCTTCAGGACCTCGTCATCACCGCCGTGAACGAGGCCGTGCGCATCGGCCGCGCCAACCTTGACCGCGAAATGGCCAACATCTCCGGCGGCATTCACCTGCCCGGCATGTTCTGATTTCCGGCGTTCGGCGGATATCTTCTGAAAGCTCCGGTTTCTTCGGGAACCGGAGCTTCTTTTTGCCCTCCGGCGGGTTGTTTTCCTGCGTGTCCCCGGGATGCGACAGGAGGCGGACCGACGGTATTTTTCCTTTCTTGTCGGGAGGAAGGAAGTCTTTTATGATGAAAAAAAAGCCGTGACGGAGGATGCCCCATGCTGTACAGGGTGACCCTGTTTCCCCTTTTGCTGCTGTGTCTGATGTTTGTTCCTGCTTTCGGCGCATCGGAGGCCTCCCCGGCTTTTGTCCGAGCCCTGATTTCTCCGCCGCCTTCGGGCGGAGACGCGCTCCGCGTGATGCTTGAACCGGACGAGCCTCTGTGCCGGGAAGCGTATGGGGAGGCGTGGGCCTCCCGATGCTTTGCGTCCCCGGGGCAGGAAGGCGCGCCTGTCGGAGGCGTCCGCCTTCAGCCGGAGGTTGCCGGTGACTGGCGCTGGGAGGACGGACGGACGATGACCTTCCGCCCGAAGGAGCCGTGGCCTGCCGCAGCTTCGTTTGAGCTGGTCATGGACGATCTGCCCCTGCCGTCGAGAGTGAAGCTGACTTCTTCCCGTACGGACTTTTCCACGCCGCCGCTGACGGCGTACGGCATGGACGCTCGGATGTGGATTGACCCGGACCTGAACGGCGAGCGGGCCGTCACGTTCGACATCGCGTTCTCCACGCCGCCCGATCGCAGCATTGTGGAGCGCGATGCCCGGATCATTGTCTCCGACGCGGCGCTTCGTCTGGCGGAGCCGCAGTTCATCTGGAGCGGCAATACGAACTGCCTTGTCAGATCGCGCATTCTTTCGCTCGGAAAGGAGCCTGCCGTGGTGACGATGGCGCTGCCGGGCGTGGCGGCGGAAGTGCGTCTCGACGGAACGCGCTGGATCGTGCCCGAAGGGAGGCAGGAGGCGGCGGCCCAGGTGACGGTTCCCGGAGTGTCCACGCTGTTCTTCATAAAGAAGGCCGCGCTTGAACCGGCGAAGGACAAAAATCTTGCCGGAGAATATCGTCTTGTGCTGGAAACAAGCCTGCTGGTTCGCCCCGCCGCTCTGGCCGGAGCCATGACGGCGCTTCGTCTTCCGCGTGTTCTGGATGAGGGCGCGGTGTCGCCCACGGTATGGACGGCCGCACCCGTCATTGATGAGGAAACGCTCTCCCGCGCCGTTCCCGTGGCGCTGGAGCTTCTGCAGCCGGCCGACGTGCCGAGCGGCCGCATTAGCTTCCGGGTGAAGGCCGAGCCGGACAGCTATCTTCTTTTCGATCTTCCCCGCGGCTTCGGGCCTTCTCAGAATTTTTCGCTGGCTTCTCCCTGGCGGGAAGTCTTTCATGCCGCGCCCTTCGGAGCGGAGCTTGAATTTCTTCAGCCAGGCCATGTGCTTGCCCTCGGCGGAGCGCGCAGGCTGGACATCCACTCCAGCGGCCTGACGGCCATACGCTGGCGCGCCTCGCGTGTGCTTGATCCCTTTCTGGGACTTCTTGCCGCGCAGTCTGCGCCGTTTTCCGGCAATGAGATTCCCTTTGACGCCGTGTCCGACGTTCTTGAAGGCATCATGCCTCTGCAGCGTACGGAGCCGGGAGTACCGCAGTTCTCCGTATTCGATGTGACGCCGCTGCTTGAAGACGGACACGGTCTGGTTCATCTGGAGCTGACCGGCATGGACGGCGACAGGGAAGTGGCTTCGGCCCGGCGTTTTCTGCTGATGACCGACATGGGCATGATCGTCAAGAAGGGTGCTTCGGGCGGAAGAGACGTGTTTGTCTGTTCCCTTTCTTCCGGCAGGCCGGTTCCCGGGGCGAAAGTCGGCATACTCGGCGTCAACGGCAGACCCGTGGCCGAAGCCGTGACCGACGCGGACGGACGGGCCGTGCTGCCTTCCGTTTCCGGGCTGGACAGAGAACGGCGTCCGGTGGCGGTGACGGCGTGGAAGAAGAGCGGAAGCGGCGAGGACATGGCCTGGCTTCCCCTTGACGATGAGAGCCGCAGCGTGGATCTTTCCCGCTTTCCCACGCAGGGACAGACCAGTCAGGCCGACGGGGTGAACGCCTATGTGTTCAGTCAGCGGGGGCTGTTCCGCCCCGGCGAGACGATGCACTTCGGCATGCTGCTCCGCAGGGGCGACTGGCAGGCGCTGCCTTCCGACATGCCGTTCGTGGCTGAGCTGGTGGATCCTGCGGAACATGCCGTCCTGCGGCGTATGTTCACGGTCGGCGCCGACGGCATGGCGGAGCTGAGCTGGAATGTGCCGGAAAGTGCTTCGGCCGGACGGTACCGGCTGGACGTGCGGACGCCCGACGCGCAGGGCATGGACGTGGTGCTCGGCTCCGCGACGGTCCGGGTGGAAGAGTTCCAGCCCGACACCATGAATCTTTCTCTTGCGCTGTCGCCCGATCCGGGAGCCGGCTGGCTGGAGGCTTCGCAGGGGCGGGTGGAAGCCACGCTCCGCAATCTTTTCGGTCTGCCTGCGGCCGACAGAAGAATCCGCGCTCAGCTTTCCGTATGGGCGGCTCCGCTTTCGTTCCCCGGATATGGGGACGTGACGTTCCATGACGCCATGCCGTACCGCGGCTCTCCGCTCACGCTGGAGCTGGGAGAACTGCGAACCGATGCCGAAGGAAAGGCCGTATTTTCCCTGCCTCTGGAAAAGCTCCGCGGCGGCACGCTGCACTGCCGCCTGCTTGTGGAAGGCTTTGAGCCGGGAGGCGGTCGCTCCGTCACGGAGGAGAGAAGTTTTCTTGTGTCTCCGCTGGGATACGTGCTCGGATTCCGTCCGGCAGGCACGGCGGGCAATCTTGATTTCGTGCCGCAGGGCAGCGACGCCGCGCTGGAGTTCGTGGCGGTAGGCCCGGATCTTGCGTCGGCGGATCCCGGCGAACTTTCCTTCCGTGTGTCCGCCAGAAGCTATGTGACTTCGCTTGTTACGGACGCGGACGGGCGTTACCGCTATGAGGACACCCCCGTGGACAGCGTGGTAAGCGCTTCCACGCTGTCTTTTGATGCCGACGGGCATCTGCGCTGGACGCTGCCTTCCGATATCTGCGGAGAGTTCCTTCTTGAAGTGTGCGACTCCTCGGGCCGGAGCATGGCCCGCGTGCCCTTTACCGTTGCCGGAAACGGCGATCTGCGCCCGGCAACGCAGACTTCGCTTCCGTCGTCCTCTCTGCGCATGCATCTGGACAGCACGGAACTTTCGTCCGGCGGAAAGGTGAAGGTATTTCTTTCCTCGCCGTACGAAGGAACCGGACTTCTTACCATCGAGCGCGACAACGTGTCGGCCTGGCGCTGGTTCCATGCGCCTGCCGGGGACAGCGTGCAGGAAATCGACGTGCCGGAAGACTTCGAGGGGCGTGCGTACGTCAGTGTTTCGCTGGTGCGTTCTCTCTCGTCGCCGGATGTGTTCATGAATCCGTATGCCTTTGCCGTGGCGCCCGTTTCCGTGAACGTGGGGCGGCGCGACATGAGGTTGAGTCTCGACGTTCCTTCAGCGCCGGTGAAGCCGGGAGAAAGCATTCCCGTAACGCTTCATGCTCCTCATGCAGGCAAGGCGTTTCTTTTTGCGGTGGACGAGGGCGTGCTTCGCCTGACGGCGTTCCCCACGCCGGATCCTCTGCGCTATCTTCTGCGTGACCGGGCGCTGGAAGTGGAAACGCGGCAGATGTTCGATATGCTCATGCCCGAACACGGCAGCTTCCCCCTGCCTGCCTTCGGCGGCGACATGGGCATGGCCGGAGGCCGTTTCCATAATCCCTTCAAGCGCAGGAACGAGCCGCCCATGACGTTCTGGTCAGGCCTTGTGGACGTGAAGGAAGGGGAACAGCGTTTCGACATACCTGTGCCCGGTTATTACAGCGGTACGGTGCGCGTCATGGCGGTGGGGGCTTCGCCGCAGACGGCGGGCAATGCCGAGGCGGATGTGGTGGTCAGGGGGGATGTGGTCATCACGCCGCAGTTGCCGGTGCTGGCTTCGCCCGGCGACGTGTTCGAGGCGTCCGTAGCCGTGGCCAACAATACCTCAGCCGCGCTTCATGCGGGGCTTTCGCTGCAGGTCGGGGAGGCTCTTCGACTGGTGGATGCTCCGTCTGCCGATATAACAGTGGAGCCGGGGTCGGAGCTCGTGCTGCCGTTCCGCGTGGAAGCGGCGGACGTTCCGGGCAATGCGGAAATAACGTTCATCATTTCGGG
>USNI01000096.1 GCA_900555975.1 uncultured Desulfovibrio sp.
CATCCGCCGTCAGCTCATGCTCGCCGCCCTTTCCGCCGGCGTCTCCCTGGCCGTGGCCATCGCCATGTACCGCGTCATTTCTGGAACCAGTCTCTGGTATTTCCTTATCCCGGGATATGCCGCAGCCATGCTGCTCATGCGCTTCTGCCCCAGAATGTTCACCGCCATCGCCTTCGATTCCGGCGGCGTGGCTTCCGGTCCCATGGCATCCACCTTCATTCTTGCCTTCATGCTGGGCGTTTCCAAGGGCGTGGGCGGAAATCCTGCCGTGGATGCCTTCGGCTGCATCGCCATGATCGCCATGACGCCGCTTATCGCCATACAGCTTCTGGGCATTGTTTTCAGCCGTAAGACAGAGGTTCGCCCATGAATACGACCGTCAAGGAAAGCGCAGGAAAACTGCTCGTCGCCGTCATTGAAAAACACAAGTGCGACGCGGCCATGAAGGCAGCCAGAACGGCGGGCGCCCCGGGCGGAACCGTGCTCATGGGACGCGGAACCGCTCAGAACAAATGGCTCCGTCTCCTCGGGCTGGACGACGTGGAAAAGGAACTGCTCTACACGCTGCTGCCGACCCGTCTCGTGCGTCCCGTCATGGACGCCCTCCGAAGCGCCCCCGCCCTCTCCAGAACCAGAGGAATCATCTTCACCATCGACGTGCTTGAGGCCGTCCGTCCCTCCGGTTCCGCACCCGTCTCTTCTTCCCCGTCCCAGGAGGACAGCATGTCTGATCACCGTCCGGAACCGTCCGGCTACGAACTTCTTTCCGTCATCGTCAATCACGGCAGCGCCGATCAGGTCATGGACGCGGCCAGAAATGCCGGCGCCACGGGCGGAACCGTCATCCACGCCCGCGGTACGGCCCGCCCCGACGACGCCTCCTTCTTCGGCATCACCATCGTGCCGGAAAAGGAACTGGTCATGATTCTCAGCCCCACCGGAAAAAGTGAACGCATCATGGAAAGCATCCGGGCATCCTTCAAGGATGCCGAACCAGGCTCCGGCATCGCCTTCCGCACGGCCGTGGAAGCCTTTGAGCCTCTGGGGCTGAAGGCCGGTTCATAACACACACGCCCTTCCGACATCCTCCCCGCCGGCGTCTTTCCGGCGGGGATTTTTTGTTCTTCCGGAAAACGGCCTCCGCAAAAACGAACTTGACATCCACCTGTCTGCTTTTTAATTAAGTAATTACTTAATTAAAATCATCCTTTCCTCTGTCCCGCCGTCCGGCCCGGCAGAGATCTTCCCGCGACAGGAACATCCATGGACAACGCACCGCTGTACCGCGCTCTGGCCGATGAGACACGCCGCCGCATCATTCTGCTGCTTTTGAAGCACAATCTCTGCGTTTCCGCGCTCGCACGGCAGCTGAACATCAGTGAAAGCGCGGTCTCCCAGCATCTGAAGATTCTCCGGCAGGCCATGCTTCTGCGCGGAGAAAAACGCGGCTACTACATGCATTACGACATCGACAGGGAAAAGCTGCGCGCCCTCGGACATGAGATTGCAGACATGGCCGACATCACCCGCAGCACATCCGAAGACATCGCCCCCGCCGACGGAAGCGGCCGTCGCCGCAGCTGCCCCGAAGACATCAGACGCGCCTGTCACGGCCATTTCGGAAAGGTGACGCTTCCCATGGCCCCCGGGCCTGAAAAAAGGAGATGATCGTGTCCGCTTCCGTACTCTATGTCGTCACGATTCTTCTGCTTGCCTTCTCCTATGCCAGAAACAGAGAAAAGACCGTACAGGCTCTGAAAAAGGCCTGGAAATCCTTTGAGGGCATTCTGCCTCAGTTTCTGGCCATTCTCATGCTGGTCGGACTCATGCTCGCCGTCGTGGACGCCTCCGTCATAAGCCGTCTGCTCGGCTCGGAATCCGGCGTCATGGGCATGGCCGTAGCCGCTGCCATCGGCTCCGTCACGCTCATTCCCGGCTTCATCGCCTTTCCGCTTGCCGCCTCGCTTCTCGCCGCCGGCGCAGGCTACGGTCAGACGGCCATGTTCCTGACCACGCTCATGATGGTGGGCGTCGTCACGCTGCCGCTTGAAACAACCTATTTCGGCAGACGCCTGGCCCTGAAACGAAACCTTCTGGCCTTTCTCTATGCCGTGGTTTCCTCCTTCCTGCTCGGAGCGCTTCTGTGATGATGAAAACACTCCTGCAACGCTATCGGATGTTTCTGCTGCTTTTCGCCGTCAACATCGCCCTGCTCTTTCTTCAGCCCTCCACCGGCTGGAAGGCGCTCTCCCTGACAGGGGACAACGTCATGGAAATGCTGTCCTTTCTGCCCCCCATCTTTGTTCTGCTCGGCCTTCTCGACGTGTGGGTGGACAGGGAAACCATGATGAAGTACATGGGCGACCGCTCGGGCATGCGGGGCATGCTGCTGGCCTTTCTGCTGGGATCCGCCGCCGCAGGACCTCTGTACGCAGCCTTTCCCATGGCCGGGGTCATGATGAGAAAGGGAGCCGGCATGCTCAACGTCTTCATCTTCATCGGCGCCTGGTCCACCACCAAGATACCGCTCATCATGTTTGAGACCGCAACGCTCGGCTTCCGCTTCATGATCATGCGTCTTCTCTTCAACATGGCCGGCATCATCCTCATTGCCGTGATTCTGGCAAGGGACACCTCCTCCATGCCCACGCAGGCAGACTGACGGCCCCCTCTTTTTCCCGCCGTCTGGGGACATCCCGACGCCCGTTTCTCCGACCTTGCAGACTGCTCCGAAATCCATCATGATGCCCGTACAACGCACAACGAAGGGGGAAGCGGTGCGCGGCAGACTCATCTACGTCATGGGCGCCTCAGGATCGGGAAAGGACAGCCTGATCGCAGAGCTGCGGCATCTTCTCCGCGATGAGCCATTCGCCTTTGCCCGGCCGCCTGCCGCAGACAGGGAGCGTCATGTTCCCGTCAGCCCGGAACGATTCGAGGTGCTCGCAGGGCAGGGATACTTCTCTCTGCACTGGCACTGTCACGGCTTCCGATACGGACTTCCTGCGGCATGGGACAAGGTGCTCGAACGCGGAACATCTCTCGTCGTGAACGGTTCGCGAGAGGCCTTTCCCGAAGCCGCGGCACGGTATCCCGATCTTCTTCCCGTCCTTGTCAGCGTTCCCCGGCACATCCTCCGCGAACGCCTTCTGCAGCGCGGCAGAGAATCCGGCATGATGCTTGAACGGCGTCTGCGTCGCGCCTCCATGCCCGTCCCCGGCGAAGAACGCATCCGGGAATGGATACGCATCGACAATTCCGGCTCGCTCCCGGATACTGCAGCCTTCCTGGCGCAAGCCCTCCGGACGGTCCTTCTCCGGCACGCTTCGACGGACAGGGCCGACATCGCACCCGCGCCCGGGGGAAAAGACCTCCCCTGCAGCTGAACGACGTCTCCGGATTCTTCCAGAAACATGCCGGCATCCCGTCGCCCTGTCCGCGGACATCGCCCTTTCCGCCCCGACGGGGAAAACGTCACGGCCTCACGGGCAAAAAGACAACGCCTCAGTTTCGCGGACCTTCTTGACAAAAAAGAACCGCTTGTCTATTTCAAAAGATAGTTTTCGAGTCGGTCCGGCTAAAGCGTCCGCCACGCCGCTCCGACCTGAGTTTCTGCTCACAGGGTGGTTCTGGAAACGGGGCCGCCTCCCGCAATGCCTTCGGGCATGGAAAGAAAACGCTGCGCTTGAACCATGCCCGATTTCTGCCGTGCATCAGGTTCTGGTGTTTTCGTATGTGAGCAACACCGGAATCGCGCATTGGCGCGGCATGGAGAATCGCATGAAAAGAATTCCCCTCCTTCTTTGTGTTGCAGCAGTCTTTTTTCTCTCCCTTCCCGGCGCTGCCGGAGCAGGTCAGTCTATGCACGTCTACTGCGGCGCCGGCATGACCAAGCCGTTCGGTGAGATTGCCGAGGCCTTTACGAAAAAGACGCAGGTGAAGATGGAAGTCACCTACGCCAATGCCGGTCAGATCCAGTCTCAGATCAACACCGCGCAGGAAGGCGATCTCTTCATTGCCGGAGCCGCCGAAGAACTCAAGCCCGGAAAAGTACGTGTCCGCCAGAAAGGACCTCGTCAAGCACATTCCCGTGCTCGCCGTCGCCAGGGGGAATCCTCTGGGCATCAGCGGCGTCAGGGATCTCGGCAGAAGCGGCATCCGCGTCGTGCTCGGCGATGCCAAGGCCACGCCCATAGGAAAAATCGCGGATAAGGCCATCGCCGACGCCGGACTGACGGGAAAGGTGAACGTCGTCAGCCGCGGCGTGACGGCCCCTTCCATCTTCAACGCCCTGAAGGTCGGCGAATGCGACGCCATCATCGTGTGGAAGGAAAACGTCAGTCCCGACATGGACATCGTGGCCGATCCCGCCATGGACGCCTATGTGAAGACCATTCCCGCAGCCGCCCTCTCCGTTTCCGAAAACCCGGAGGGGCAGAAACTGCTTCTGGACTTTCTGAATTCCGATGACGCCCATTCCATCTGGGAAAAACACGGTTACGTCGTGCTGAACTGAAAAGACGGGAACCGTCCCCTGCGCGGGACGGTTCCCTTGCCGTGTTCCCTCTGCCTGCCCTTTTCAGGAAACACGCGTCATGAAACAGAACTTTTCCCTCTTTGACGGCGCAAGCCTTCTCATCGCCTTTCTGACCGTCCTCTTTCTCACGGCTTCCGTCTGCACCATCGTCATCGGCGGACTGCCCTTTCTGCCCGCCGCCTTCCGCTCCGCAGAAGTGCTCTTCTCCATACGCCTCAGTCTGATCACGTCCACCATTTCCACCCTGCTCTGCTTTCTGGTGGGCATTCCCTGCGCCTATGCACTGGCCA
>USNI01000097.1 GCA_900555975.1 uncultured Desulfovibrio sp.
CGGCCAGCCGCTCCGTACAGAAAGCCCCTTTCTGCCGGGCTCTCCCCCGGACATGCACCACGACAGCGCCTGAAACTTCCGCCAGAACGGCACGCTCCACATATTCAGAACAAACAATGCCCATCCCCCTCACAGAGAACCAGACCATGCGTCTGACCAGCATGCATATGGTCGGAAACTGAGGCAGCCTCTCACTCGTGACGTATTCAACACTGTTCGGATGTTTACAAAAATAACATGTCCAAATTCACATGTCATTTTCATGGACATAAAAAAAAGGAGCCAAACATGGATAATTAGACTTTATTAAATTATTTTAATATATTATAAGATAACAACTTTTTCATAGTTCTTTGACATGAGTTATGCATCTGCAAGAGTAGTGTGCATTTTCTCACTATCCATGGCCGCCTCATGAGCACTGAAGGTCTCGGCCCTCACGCTCGGCAGCTTCCGGACACCCTCAACCCGTGTAGTTCGGCCGCTCCGCCGCCCATCTCCGGGTGACAGGCCGCAGTTCCGCTAGTCCCGCAACCCAAGGAGTAAGCATTCTCATGAGCATCGGCTTCAACCGAAAGACGCTGAGCCCCGTCGCCACCGTCCTGGCCGTGGCCCTCTGTCTCTTCCAGATCTACTTCACAGGTGGTTTTGCTGCCATTGAGGCTCCCATTCTGCGTGCAACCCATCTGGGACTGGTGGCTGCCCTCATCTTTCTGTGGATCCCTGCAGTCAAGAGACCCCCGGAAGAAAAGGAACCTCTTCCCTGGCTTCTTCTCGACATCGCGCTGGCCGCATTGTCCCTCGCCATGTCCCTGTATATCTATCAGAATGTCGACGCCATTCTCTCCCGCATACAGTACGTCGATGAAGTAACGCAGATGGATCTGTTCTTCGGTACGGCGACCATACTCATCGTCCTTGAAATCACAAGACAACCTCCGGCATGTCTCTTGTCGTCGTTTCCGTGCTGTTCATGCTCTATGCGCTCTTCGGCAATCTGCTGCCCGGCGACCTCGGTCATTCCCCCATCCCCTATGACCGTCTCGTGGAAGAGGAATTCCTCAGCACGGCCGGCATCTTCGGTGTTCCGCTCTCCGTTGCTTCAGGCATGATCTTCGCCTTCGTCATGTTCGGCGCCTTCCTTGAGTGCACGGGCATGAGCGCCATCTTCATGGATCTCGCCTGCCTGCTTACGAAAAGATCCCAGGGCGGTCCGGCAAAAGTGGCCATCTTCGCCAGTGCGCTTTTCGGCACCATTTCCGGTTCGGCGCCAGCCAACGTCTACGGCACCGGCACCTTCACCATCCCCCTCATGAAACGCGTCGGATATCAGCCCGCCTTCGCCGGCGCCGTGGAAGCCGTTGCATCCACCGGTGGACAGATCATGCCGCCCGTCATGGGAGCCGCCGCCTTCATCATGGCCGACATGATCGGCATGAGCTATCTCAAAGTAGCCACGGCCGCCCTTCTGCCCTCTCTTCTCTACTATCTCGCCCTGCTCTTCATGATCCATTTCGAGGCGGTGAAATACAATCTCGGCTATCTGCCCCCGGAACAGGTCCCCGATACCCGCAAGGTGCTCATGCGCCTGTATTACATGCTGCCCATCGTGATGCTCATCGTCACCCTCATGTCAGGACGCAGCGTCATTTCTTCCGCCTTTGTGGCCACCCTGTTCATTGCCCTTCTCTCTTTCCTCCACGCTGAAACACGACTCACCCCCAGGCGTCTCGTCAAGGCTCTTGCGCACTCCGCACGCAACGCGCTCATGGTTTCCGCTGCCTGTGCATGCTCCGGCATCATCATCGGCGTCATCACGCTGACCGGCATCGGCTATACCTTCATCAACGCCGTTACCAGTCTCGCGGGCGGCAGCCTCTTCCTGCTCATGGTGCTGCTCACCGTTACCTGTCTCATTCTCGGCATGGGCGTTCCCACCGCTCCTGCCTACATCATCGTTGCCACGCTGGGCGCACCCGCACTCGTCAAATTCGGCGTTCCTCCCATCGCCGCCCATATGTTCGTATTCTACTATGCCATTCTTTCCGTCATCACGCCGCCTGTCTGTATAGCCTCCTATTCAGGAGCTGCCATTGCAGAAGCCAGTGCCATGAAAACAGGCTTCATATCCGTGAAGCTCGGCATCGTGGCCTTCATCATCCCGTTCATGTTCGTGTATGAGCCGTCCCTGCTGCTCATGGGCGATCCCCTCACCATCGTTCTTTCCACCATTTCCTCACTTGTCGGCGTCATCACGCTGGCAGGCGGCATGCAGGGCTATCTGCTCGCCAACTGCCGGCTCTGGGAAAGAATAAGTTTGTTGTTCGCCGGTCTTGTTCTCATTTATCCCGGCGTCATCACCGACCTCATCGGTCTGGCACTGCTGATCCTGGTCTGCATCGCCCAGTGGGGTCGAAGGAAAAACAACCGTCAGCCCGTCCCCTCCGCCCGATAACCTTCCTATCAAGAGAACGCAAAACAAGGAGTGAAAACCATGAAAAAGCAGATCCTCGCTCTGGCCCTCTCCCTGGCTCTGGGCGCGGCCGCCGCTCCGGCTTCCGCCGCAGAACTGTGCAAAGCCATTTCCGGTCCCGTGTCCGGCCCCTGGTACGCCAGCATGGGGCAGATGGCCAAGGCCGTCAACACCGTCTATCCCGACATCAAATTCGAAATGCTCCCCGGCGGCGCGCTGGCCAACCCCATGCGCATGCAGAGCAAGGACGGCGACATCTCCCTCGTCACGAACTGCATCGGCTTCGCCGCCCGTGAAGGCGCCGATCCTTACAAAAAGCCCGTCTCCGGCGTCAACTCACTGTTCAGCATCGGCGATACCGAACGGTTCACCATCATGATCCGCAGCGATCTCGGCATCAACTCCATTGAGGACATCGCAGCCAAGAAGCCCGCTCTCCGTGTGGCTTATGGTCCGAAGTCCGCCGCCACATGGGTCGGCGGATGGGTGTTCGAACGTTATGGCTTCAACTACAAGGACATCGAAAGCTGGGGCGGTAAACTCTACTCCAACAACTACGACGACGTCGTCAACATGGCCCGCGACGGACAGATCGACTGCGTCATCTGGCTCGGCCCCGGTGAAGGCTGGCTCATCACTGAAATCGTGAAGAACGTTCCCATGAAGTTCCTTCCTGTTTCCAAGGAAATCGCCGAAAGCATGACCGCCGACAAGGGGCTTGTTCCCGGCTTCGTCCCCAAGGACTACTATGCCGGTTATGTCGGCGACAGCGACGTTCCCACGGTCACGGCCGTGACCGAAGTCATCGTCAGAGACGATCTCTCCGAAGACATGGCCTATAAAATAACCAAGGTCATCTGCGAACATAAGGATGATCTTGCTCAGGGCAACGCCATGTGGAGCACCTTCACCCCTGAAACGGCATGGCAGAATCTCTCCTACCCGATTCATCCCGGCGCCATGAAGTATTATAAGGAGCAGGGCTGGATAAAGTAGCTTCTCATTGATGCAAAGAAAGACGAGACAACTTCCGTTGTCTCGTCTTTCTCGTTCCCCGGAACGGCAGATCAACATTGCCCCGAGCCTGTTCAACAATTCCGATGCCTGAAAAACAGTCCACGTCCCGTTTTTTCCTCAACATGGACCGTCATTGACTTCATGGAAAACACAGGTCCGAAATGAACCTTTCCCGACTTTTCCTTTTTTCAGAGAATCATCCACATTGTAATTATATGGATAATAAACCAACAAACAATGCCGATCTCCGTCTCCTTTTCTCCCCATGGCCCCTCCCGTGTTCTGAAAACCGTTTTCTGAACTCAACAGCACTTCATGCCCCTGTTCCGAAAAGGCACATAGATGCGCTCCCTGCATCCATACTTTCAGACAAAAAATCTTCCGCATCCCCGGCAGAATTTCCCCTGTGCACACAGGCCGCAAGGCTCTATACATAAGGATCCAAAAACTATGATGGAAATCAGACGTTATGAAGGCAAAATTGCCATCGTCACAGGAGCCGGAAACGGTATCGGCGCCTGCATGGTGCAGCGACTTCTCAAAGAAGGCGCTCGTGTCGCCGCTCTGGATATCGACGTGGAGTCACTCAACAGACTTTACTCCGACAGCAACGAAGTCCTTGCCGTCCGCTGCGATGTATCGAACAAGAAAAGCGTGGAGGCAGCCGTCAACGCAGCTGTCGAGCGCTTCGGTCGCATCGACTGTCTTTTCAACAATGCCGGAATCATCGGGCGTCATTCTCTTCTGGAGACTTCGGAAGAAGAATGGAAAAAAGTCATTGACATCAATCTTACCGGAACATTCCTCATCAATCAGGCCGTCCTGCGCTTCATGGTGGACAACGGTATCAAGGGGGCCGTCGTCAATACCAGTTCCTGTGCGGCCTTCGTGGTTTCTCCCAATACGGACGCCTATGCGGCAAGCAAAGGCGGTGTCAGTCAGTTCACCAAGTTTGCAGCCCTTGAAATGGCTCCTCACGGCATACGGATCAATGCCATTGCTCCCGGAACCAGTACGACACGTATCACGGAAGAAACTCGCTTCAACGAGGAACGAAACAGAATGTTCCTTTCCAGCATCCCCATGGGACGATATGGCGCTCCAGAGGAAGCGGTTTCCGCTGCTCTCTATCTAGGAAGTGACGACGCCTCCTACATCACGGGTGTGACTCTGCTCGAAGACGGAGGATTCACACTCTTCTGATCCATCCTCCGAATGGTCTCATGCCGTCTTTTACATGATGACCGTGCTCTGGTGAGCGCTCCCTGCTCCCACCAGAGC
>USNI01000098.1 GCA_900555975.1 uncultured Desulfovibrio sp.
TGACCGTTGAAGATGAACGTGATGGGATGCTGATGGCCGGGGATGCCGCTGTAGAAGGCGGTGAACAGTTCAAGCACGTAGAAGAACATGTTCAGGCCCATGGCGTAGGCGATGGTGATGGACAGGGACTTCACCACGGACTTGCCGGGATCGAAGCCGGAGAGGCGCTTCAGCAGCAGCAGCGAGAGCAGCAGGATGGAAGGACCGGCGCAGAACGCGGAGGCCAGGAAGCGGGCGGCCATGATGGCGGAGAGCCAGTAGTGGCGTCCGGGCAGGCCGGCGTACAGGAAGGCCGTGACGGTGTGAATGGAGAAGGCCCAGAAGATGGAGATGACCACAAGAACCTTGACCCAGCGGGGCACGGCGACGTGACGGCTTTCATGTTCCAGGGATGTCCAGCCGATGACGGCGTTGAGCAGCAGGTATCCGCACAGCACGGTGGCGTCCCAGAACATGACGGAGTTCGGCGTGGGATGCAGGATGATGTTCAGCACGCGCTGCGGCTGGCCCATGTCCACCACGATGAAGAGCATGCACATGATGACCGCGCCGATGGCGAGGAACTCTGCGAACACGATGACGCGGTGATAGGGATGATAGTGGTGGAAGGTGGCGGGCAGCACCAGCATCACGGCCGCGGCGGCCACGCCCACCAGATAGGTGAACTGGGCGATGTAGAAGCCCCAGGAGGTGTTGCGGGTGAGACCGGTCATCTGCAGGCCGTAGATGAGCTGGAACACATAGACGATGAAGGCGTATCCTATGATGGCCAGCAGGAAGATCAGCCACATGTAGTACCTGGGAGAACCCTTGAGAACTTTTTCAACCATGGTTCCCTCCTAGATGATGTAATAGACGCCGGGATCTGTGCCCAGTTCGGGCTTGCGGCGAATGCTGAAGTTCTTGGCGAGGACGCGGCGCACGATGGAGTCCGGATCGTTGAGATCGCCGAACATGATGGCGCCGTTGGAAGCCTCGACGCAGGCGGGCATGAGGCCCTTTTCCAGGCGTTCGGCGCAGAAGGTGCACTTCTCGACCACGCCGCGCATGCGGGTGGGGTAGTCGGGATTCAGGTCACTGATGAAGGGACGGGGATCCTGGAAGTTGAAGCTTCTGGAGCCGTAGGGGCAGGCGGCCATGCAGAAACGGCAGCCCACGCAGCGGTGATAGTCGATGGCGACCAGTCCGTCAGCGGTCTTGTAGGTGGCGCCGGCGGGGCAGACGCGCACGCAGGAAGGATTGGTGCAGTGGTTGCAGAGCAGGAAAAAGCGGCGGTTTTCCACGTTTTCCGGCAGCATGGGGTCGGGATCGTTGGCAAAGGCGTGTTCGAAGGTGTCGTCCCAGATCCACTTGATTTCACGGGGAGCGGGCACGTTGGGCACGTTGTGCGCCTTATGGCAGGCTTCCACGATGGGGCGCATGTCTTCCACCGTCTGGATGCGGCGGGTGTCGATGACCATGGCCCAGCGCTTTGCCTTCAGACCCTCGGGATAGGCTTCATAGGAGGCCTCGGCCGCTTCGGCACGGGCCGCTCCGGCGGCCAGGGCGAAGGTGGACAGGCCTGCGACCTTGAGAAAATAACGTCTACTCGAATTCATGATTGTTCCCCTGGGGTACGACGTGGCAGTCCCAGCAGTACGGGTTCACGCTGTTGGCGTTGTGGCACTTGTCGCAGAATTCGGCCTTGTTGCTGTGGCAGGCCATGCAGGTGTTCTGCAGACTGGTTTCCCATTTCTTGCCGTCGGTGGCGACATAGATGCGCTTTCCTTCGCGCAGGGCCTGATCGCGCCATTCGAGGAGCAGTTCCATGTGATTGGCGGCCATCCATTCTTTCGGCTCCACGCACTGGCTGCGTTCTTCGCCGAAGAAGGTGACGGGTTCCGTGGGAAGCTCCACCTCGACCGCTTCATGTCCGGAAGAAAGCATATTGATCCAGAAGGGCGCGGTGAAAAGCCCGGCGAAGACGATGATGCCGGGGATGACGAATTTTGCGTTATACATTTATGCTTCCTCCGAGGCGGCAGGATCTTCATCGGGGAAGGGCAGATCTTCCTGACGCAGATCCATGGTGCGGGGAATTTCGCCCTTCATCACCAGAGCGTTGGCAACGAGTTCGTGCAGGCCGCTGACGGTGACGCCGGGCACCCAGTAGTCGACGAGCGGAGGCAGAGCCGCGCGGTCGAGGGCGCAGACGCAGCCCATCCAGTTCACGCCCTTGGTGTCGTGCACGTAGCGCAGGGCGTTGGCGCGGGGGAAACCGCCGCGCAGACGCTGATCCATGATTTCCTCGGCGTTCAGGCCGGAACCGGAACCGCAGCAGAAGGTTTCCTCACGGATGGTGTGTTCGGGCATTTCCACGAAGTTGTTGCACACGTGTCTGAGGATGTAGCGCGGCTCTTCGAGAAGACCCATGGCGCGTGCCGGGTTGCAGGAGTCGTGCCAGGTGGTGATGATGTGGTTGTTGCGCTCGGGGCGCAGATTGAGCTTGTTGTGCTTGATGAGGTCGGCCGTGAATTCGGCGATGTGCACCATCTTGGTGGCGGCGGCGTTCTTGAACACCGTGCCGGTGATGGGAGAGACGGGCACTTCCATGTTGGCCGGAGCGGGACCGTTGTAGGTGGCCATGTACTGGTTCACCACGCGCCACATGTGACCGCATTCACCGCCGAGGATCCACTTGACGCCGAGACGTTCGGCTTCCGCGTACATCTTGGCGTTGAGCTTCTTGGCCACGTCGAAGGAGACGAAGGAACCGAAGTTGCCGCCTTCGGAGGCGTAGGTGGACAGGGTGTAGTCCAGGCCGATTTCATGGAACAGCATGAGATATCCCATGAAGGTGTAGATGCCGGGATCGGCGAAATAGTCGCCGGAGGGGGTGATGAAGATGACTTCATGACCCTTTTCGTTCCACGGCGGATCGACGCGGATGCCGGTGATGGTCTCGATGTCGTCGCAGAGGAATTCCACGATTTCGCGCATGGAATGGGGCTGGACGCCGAGATGGTTGCCGGTGCGGTTGCAGTCGTTGACCGAGTTCATGATCCAGTGGATGCCGAGACCGAGGTCAAGCAGCATCTGACGCACGATGACCGTGATTTCCGCGGTGTCGATGCCGTAGGGGCAGAACAGGGAGCAGCGGCGGCATTCGGTGCACTGATAGAAATAGATGAACCATTCCTTGATGACGCTCTTGTCGAGCTTGCGGGCGCCGGCGATCTTGCCGAGGAGACGGCCTGCGGTGGTGAAGTCCTTGCGGTACACGGAGCGCAGAAGCTCGGCGCGCAGCACGGGCATGTTCTTGGGGTCGTTGGTGCCGATGAAGAAGTGGCACTTGTCGGCGCAGGCGCCGCAGCGCACGCACACGTCCATGAACAGCCGGAACGAGCGGTACTTCTTCACGCGGTCGGCCATGCCGTCGAGGATGATCTCCTTCCAGTTCTCGGGCAGTTCCCAGTCTTCGTTGTCGGGCGCCCAGTCATGGGCGTTCTCGAAGCCGAGACCTTTCAGTATTTCCGTCTTGGCGGGATAGCAGAAGCTGCCGGGATGGAAATCCGGCTTGGTGTCCATCCAACCCTCTTTGGGGAAGGAAGCGGGCGTGGCCGCCAGCAATTCTTCGGGTGTGGGCATTTTTGCCATGACCAGTAACTCCTTAGGCTTCCGTCTTGGGTTCAGGCTGCTTTTCTACAGGGATGCCGGCCTCAACCATGGCGTCGCGGAAATCATCTTCATATTCGGCGTAGGTATGGTAGCTCTTGGGCGGATTCCAGGGATTCACGTGTCTCTCTTCGCGGGTGTTGCACTTCATGTTGCGGGTGGGGCTCATGAAGACGCCGCCCATGTGCATGAGCTTGGAGAAGGGGAAGTAGATGAGAAGAGCGCTCACCAGCGTCACGTGGATGAAGAAGATGGAGCCGATGCCGGAGGGATCCACGGGCTGCAGGGTGGCAAGACCCATGATGACTTCCTTCACCTGATTGATGTCCACCTTGGAGATGTAGCGCATGCAGATGCCGGAACCGGCGATGGCGATGAGCAGGAAAAGGGCGAAATAGTCGGCCGGCAGCGAGATGTAGCGGAGCTTTTCCGTGCACACGCGGCGCAGCAGCAGGAAGGCGAGGGCGCCGAGGATGAAGGCGTCGGTCAGATAGAAGCGCGGGGCGCCCACCTGGAACACGCCGTCCACGAACTCGATGACCGCAATGCAGGTGGGCACGGGGTCAAGGAAGAAACGGGAATGACGGATGATGATCACCAGCATGCTGTAGTGGAACAGCAGGGCGAACACCCAGAGCCATTTGTTGGAAAAATAGGTGACGCGCGGCGCTCCGTCGATGGTGGTGCGTTCCGCGCGGGTGTTGCGGAACAGCGACCGGAAGGCGAACACCTCGAGGATCATGCGGCCGATGACGGCGGGCGTGGTCCACGGGCATTCGAGACGGTTGGGCTTGATCCAGTCCAGAGAACGCTGCTGGCCCGCCACTGTGGGAATGGCGAACGGTACGGGCGATTTAGCCCAGCGGACGATCTTCCAGATGAAGCCGATGATGAACACAGCACCCGCTGCCAGCGGTAAGATCACGCCGAGCAGATACTGCAGGCCAAGTGCTGACCCCGCCCATCCTATGAAAAGGATAAGCAGAGTGGCCGCAAATGCGATGGTCATTCCTCTACCCCTCGATTTTCAGTTTCAGGAGCAGATTCCGCCTGCTCCCTCCGAAGCTTGGCCAGACGTATCACCTGCGACTGGCTTCGCTTGACTTCC
>USNI01000099.1 GCA_900555975.1 uncultured Desulfovibrio sp.
CGCGGAAGATGCCGGCGTTTCCGATCTTTCGGGCTTTCTGGATCTCTGGGACGAAAGCGGCAGTCAGGAAAAGGCTCCGCTGCCCGAAAGCATGGACGCCGTGCGCATCATGACCATGCACAAGGCCAAGGGACTGGAATTCGACGTGGTCATTCTGCCCTGGCTGAATTTCTCTCTCGGCAGGAACTCGGACGACAAGTCGGTGTTCTGGAACAGCCGTGGAACCGGCGTGCTTGCGCCGCTGAGCCGCGACATGGGACGTCCCTGGCTCATGGACCGGATGGACACGGCGCGCGAATCCCTCCATCTCGTCTACGTGGCCATGACCCGCGCCGTGTCCGAGCTGCACTGTTTTCTGCCGGACCCCGACGAGGGACCGATCGCGCGCATGCTCGACGCTCTTCTGTCACGCATCAGAGGATCTCTCAGGGAAGAGGACGGCGCCCTGGTCTGGGGCGATGAGACGGAAGCTTCCGGACGGCTCCCGCGTGGCGACGACGCCCCGAAGAACGTCGAAGCAGAGGAAAGCTCGCCCCCTTCCGCCACTGCGAGGGAGTCCGCGGCGGTCTCCCTTCCGGACGACGGTCGGGATGAAGCGTCCGGAAGCGACGAGGAGCCGTGGCGTCCCATGAACTGGCTTCCACGGCTCCGCATGTTCCGCAGTCCGCTGGAGGACTGGACGTTCACGCCCAGACGCCGCGGCACGCTCATCCATCACTGTCTGGAAAGTCTGCAGGTTTCCGGCGTCGGGGAGGCGTCGGCAAGACGCGACGCAGCCCTGGCCGCAGCCCGCGGCATCTCCACCTTTCCCCTGCCCGTGCCCGACAGGGAAACACGACAGAAGGACATCGAGGACATGCTGTGCTGGTATGCCCTTCAGCCGGAAACGCCGCACTGGCTGGCCTTCGGCACGCCGGAACACGCCCTTCTCGACGGCGAGGGCCGTCAGTTCCGCGTCGACCTTCTGGTGGACGACGGACGGGAACTTGTCGCCGTGGAATACAAAACCGGTACGCCGGGTGCGCTGCCCGATCCCGGACACAGGGAACAGCTGTCCCGCTATCTCCGCCTTCTGCAGGAAGCGGGAGGCATGAAGGTACGCGGCGCGCTGGTCTATCTCGACCGCCGTGAAATATTCCAGATCCTGCCCGGAGACGATCATGAGCAGCCGTAACCGTTCCCCCTTTCATATCGTTCCCTGGGACGACGACTTCATGCTGCGCATCCATGAACTGGTCCGCGCCATGACGAACGATCGTCCGGGCAGGGCCGTCATCGTCTTTCCCCTCAATCGCCCCCGGCGCTATCTGCTCGACATCTATCGCAGGCAGGCGGACAGACCTCTGCTGCTGCCGCACGTCATGAACGCCGGTCAGCTCGTGCAGACCTGCCTCGAAAGCTGGACGCGCTCCGTGCCGCGCATGGCCGGCACGCTGGATCAGGTGGCCGTGCTCAAGGACGTTCTGCTTGCCATGCGCCGCGAACAGGATGCCAAAACGGCGCTTTCGAAACTCGCGGATAGTCTGGGCGATGACGACGGCATGGCGCGCTTCTATCCCTGGGGCGCCCGGCTTGCCCATCTGCTCGACGAATGCGCGGGCCACATGGTTGAAGCCGGGGATCTGCTTCATGTGGACGACATGGTGGCTCCCTACGCTGCGGCACTGCTCGGCAGTCTCAGCCGCATTCAGGAACGCTACCGCTCAGCGCTGCGCACACGCGGTCTGAGCACCCCCGGCCTGGACGCCCAGCACGCGGCGCAGCTTGCCGGAGCCGATCCCGATCTTCCGCTCAAGCTTCAGGGCAAGAGCATCATTCTGGCCGGATTCGTGCGCCTCACCCGCGCCGAGGACGTTCTGTTCCGCTACCTCTGGATGCACGGTGCCAGAATCTGCCTGCATACCGATCCGGACATCCTCTCCGGCAGAGGACACTGGAGCTGCACCGAACACAAAGAATGGCTCGCCCGCTGGAAGGCGGGAGGCGAACTGCTGGGAGAGAAGGGAAACAGTCGCCCGAACATACGCTTTCACGCCGGATACGATCTGCACTCCCAGCTGCTGGAACTGAAACAGGAACTTCTTGAACATTCCCGTCCCGGAGAAAGCCGCGCCGTGGTCATCACCCACGACTCGCTTCTCATGCCCACGCTGCATCACATTCCGGAAAAGAACATCAACATCTCCCTCGGCTACCCGCTGGAGCGTTCCCTTCTGGCCCAGCTTGTGGAACGCATTCTGGAAACAAGGCGCGGCATGAACGCCGCGGGACTCGTCCACTGGAAAAGCCTTCTGGCGCTCATCCGTCATCCCTATGTGCGCATGCTCGGCGTGCCCTCCGGAAACGACGCCGATCCTCTGCCGCTGCGTCCCTTCCTTTCCCGCATGGAAGCCCGCCTGCGCACGGGAAGCCGCATGGTGGACGCAAAAAGCTGCGCGTCCGATCTGGCGGACGACATCCTGGGAGAACTGGAAAGAGCGCCGTCGGAGGCGCTGTGCGAAGCAACGGGACAGCTGCTGGAAAAGGTCATGGACGTGCTGGTCGCACGGTGGCGACATCTGGAAACGCTGGAGGATCTGGCCTCCCGTCTCCGGGAACTGTGTCAGCTGCTACTTGAAAACGGAGCACATATCTGGCCGCGCTTTCCGCTGGACGCCGAATGTCTGGCCAGACTCATGCAGGGCGTCATTCCCGAACTGTCGGACAACGGCATGGCCGGAGAACATCTCTCCGCAGAATCGCTTTTCGCCATCGTGCGTCAGCATCTTTCCGAACAGCGCGTTCCCTTTGAAGCCGATCCGCTCACCGGTCTTCAGATCCTCGGCACGCTGGAAACCCGTCTGCTGCACTTTGACCGCGTCTACATGCTCGACGTCACCGAAGACGCCCTGCCCGGAGCGCCCGCCCGCGATCCGCTGCTGCCCGACACCCTGCGTCCGCTGCTGGGACTGCCCGACAACAGCCGCAGAGACATGCTCGCGGCGCATACCTTCCATCGCCTCATCGCAGGAGCGAAGGAAGTGGTGCTGTACTGGCAGGAAGGCGTGCAGACCGGCGTCATGGACGGCAAGAAACTCCGGTCCCGTCTCGTGGAAGAAGCCGTCTGGCACATGGAACAGCGCAGAGGCGAACTGCTGAAGCCGGGAACGGCTCCCCTTTTCGCCTCCGCCTTTCCCATGACGGAGCCTCCGCTGCCCCGCCATGCGCCCATACCGCGTACAAGCACCGTCGACGAGAGCATGCGCGAACTTCTCTCCCGCAGACCTCTCTCTCCCACGGCCATAGACACCTACATTTCCTGTCCCGCACGTTTCTTCCACAAGTATGTCTGCACGCTCAGAGAAGCGGACGAGGTCATGGAAAGAGACGATCATCTCGGCGTCGGCATCATGCTGCATACCGTGCTGCAGCGCGCGTTCCTCCCCTTTGTCGGACATCCCGTGCCGCCGGGCGCCCTGCGCGCGGAAACGCTGGAAGAACTGTTCCGGGAGGAACTCGACGCCAGCGGACTTGCCGTCAATCTGCCGGCGCAGAGCCGCTTCATGCTGGAAGTCGCCGGTCCCGCACGTCTGCGCACCTTCGCCGCCTCGCAGCCCCCGGTACTGGAACTGCTCCAGCTTGAACACGACGTCTCCACCGTGCTGGAAGAACACGGACAGCGCTTCACGCTGAAAGGCACCATCGACCGACTCGACCGGCGGGAACAGGGACTGGTCATTCTGGACTACAAGAGCGGAAACACGGGAAGACAGCCTCATGCCTCCTTCTGGAACGACGAACGCCTCTGGGACGCCCTGCGTGTCTGGCGTCCGGGACTTGCCGATCCTCTGCCAGAACTGGCCGCAGCGCTGCCCAGCATACAACTGCCCGCCTATCTTTACCTCTGCAACAACGATCCACGGAATGCGGACGCTCTGCGACGCGCCCCTCTCTTCGATGCCGCTCTGGTACAGCTCGCCGACAGAGGCGAAGAACTGCCGCTGCTCGGATCCAGAATCGACGAGGACACGCGCGCCTTCATCATGAAGGAACGCATCCCGGCCCTGCTCCGCTTCGTGCTGAGACACATGAGCCTGTCCGAAGGCTTTGCGCCGCGACGTACCGAACGCTGCGACCACTGCCCCTATCGCAGCTGCTGCCGTTGAACCGCGCCTGTCGGACGCTCCGGCAAAGACACCTCGGGAGCCGGACCGCCAGAGGAAATATTCCTCTGCCGGTTTCCGTTTCTTCTGCCTCAGGAAGCCGTGCTCGCGAACCTCTGGAACAATGTTCCCGGCAAGCTTCCTCAACTTCTCCCGCAGTAAGCGCATAAGCGCTTCATAACCTTCGTCCCGCGAAGTCCTCTGGTCAGCCGTCCCGATCCGTTCCGCTCCTGGAAGTATTCCCTGATGTCGTACAGGAGGCGTCGGGATCCGTCGGACATGGAATGATCGTACGTCCACAGCTGCCTTCCGGACTCAAAAACGGCCTTTGCCTCGTCGGAAAAACGCAGCGGCTCCGTCGGCACGCCTGAGCGGCCCCCTGTCCGCCACAGACTTTCCCTGCATCCTTTTTTGTTCCGCTTTAAGTCTGCCATGCATATAATCCGTCATGAAATGACTCGCAAAGGCCCTGCGAGGAGACACTTCCTGTTCCGTAAACGGAGCGATATTCTTTCGGCTCCGGGAAGCAGCGGCATCGGGCAGGTGGTGAAGAACTGCTTAAAACAAAAATTCCTCAGGAGACGTTC
>USNI01000100.1 GCA_900555975.1 uncultured Desulfovibrio sp.
GAAGCCGGAGGCAGAGTGACCGGCAGGGACGGATCGGAATATCGATTCAATACCCCCATACTGGCCAGCAACGGACTTGTGCACGAAGACATGCTCCGGAGCCTTTCTCTGGACGGACTCGTTCACGGTTCCGGAAACTGACGCTTTTTCCTGGGACATATCCATCCCGAACGGACGGCCAAGATCAGGTCCGGCGTCAGCATTTCCTGTTGATGCTGTACGAGTCCTTCCGGCGCATGCTGATCAGCCATCAACATGTCGGCCGGGAATGAAACGTCTGGAGACATGGTGAGCGGGCACGGGCCTGCCAGAAAGAATGTTGCGGAAAGATTGGCACCCCTGCTGTCCGTATAGAGCAGGGATCCTGCGACCCTCAGTCGGGATCCGCGAAGGAGAAACGTCTGAAAAGTTCCCGTGTCGCGGCATCTGTCGGAGATTCTTCGGCAAAGACCGTATTGATGGCGGTTCCACCCCAGAGACCGGGATGGAGGGGAGCCTGTGGCGGATGCCTGTGCAGACACCTGCCCTTGGTATTTTTCAGGCAGATGAGCACGATGCGTCGCAGCAGGTCCAGAGCGGAAGCCATCCCTGGAATGGTGAGCATGAGGGGCCGTCCGTAGCCTTCCAGCAGTTCGACGAGCTTTCCCGGACGATCCGAAGGCAGATCATGAGGAGAGTCCGACAGGGTTTTCAGAGAAGGATGAAAGGGCATTGACTGACACTCATGGAATAAAGATTCTCTGGCTTGACAGGCATGATATGCCTGAAGCGGCAGACCTGGAAGCTCTTTGTTTTTCTTCCGGCTGGACGGCAGGGCAGTTTTCCGATGCATGGACCGAAGACTGGTTTGCCGGATACGGTCTCTTTGAAGACGGGAGAATGCTGGGGTATATCGTGCTTTCTGTCGTCTGCGAAGAGATGGAAGTGCTGAACATTGCGATTCGTCCGGGGTACAGAGGCCGGGGCCTGTCCTATCCACTCATGTTTTTTGCTCTGAAGGATACACTTGAGGGAAGGCATTGGTCGAGAAAGGGCAAGGCGGGTGAGGGATGGACCTCAGGATATCTGGAAGTGCGGGTCGGCAATGCGGCGGCAAGGGCGCTTTATGAAAGTCTCGGATTCAGGGTGGCGGGAAGCAGAAAGAAATACTACGCCGATGGTGAGGACGCCCTGATCATGACCATTGATGCGGAGCAGTTCCAGACGGCGGCGGAGCGAAGGTCAATGGAAGGGCGGAGAAACGGAACATGACGTTTCCCGCGCACTGAACATTCTGCATCATGCTGTTCATGCGCTGCGCCTGACGGATCACGCCGCTTGCCGGCAGAACGGAACATATGACAAAAGCATCGGATGCCGGGGTCAGCGTACGATGACCGGCATATCCGCGTTGTCGAGTCCGCAGGGAATGAATACGGAAAGCACTCCGTTGTCCAGAGAAGTCGTTATCGGCGCGGACAGCGCATGCCGCATGATGATGTCGAGCGAAAAGTCCACATTGCCGAATTCCAGAGTCTGAACATCCTTGTCCTCGAGAGGGACGGGACAGCGGGAGCAGGCTTTGATATGAAGCTGATTGCCTTCATAGTCGAGCTGAAGATCATGTTCCGTGACGCCCGGCATATTGGCCGTAATCTGAACGCCGTTCTCCATGGCCACGATATCGGTAGCCGGGCGAACCTGCGGATAGCGTGTTCTGCGGGTCATGGCTTTTCCTTTCTTTGAAGTTCAACTTGAAGAATGCCGTTTCTAAGTTCCATGGATGCGTCGGGAAGAACGTCTGTGCCGAGGACTATCCGGCGTTTGAACTGGCCGCTGTAGCGCTCTTCATGAAGATAGCGTCCCTTTTTACGCAGTATGCGCCCTTCCAGAAAGAGAATGCCGTGTTCGACGGAAAGATGGATGTCCTGCAGGGTCATGCCGGGCAGCAGAGCCTGCACGAGAATGCGGCTGCCGCAGAAGTAAACGTTCACAGGGGGAAAGGGTTCCTGTTCCCGCCGGTCATAGACCAAGTCGGTGGTGTAGAAGGTCCGGCCGAACAGAGCGTTTGCGGTGAAGAAAATCTTTTTCATGCGACTAACCTGTCACTCCACAGTCAGGGCTTTTTTCGTGAACCGATATCTTGCCGGTGTCCGCCGTGCACGCTCCGGCCGCGAATGCGGCTTCCCGGAAAAGAAAGGGAATGCCGTCATGAACGGGATAGACGATGCGGCATTGCGGACAAATCACGGCTGCCAGAGGATCCGCGACTTCGAGCCGCGCCTTTCGACATTGCGGACATGAGGGCATTTCCAGCTGTATGTCATGATGCATGGGATTCTCCTCATAAAGAGCGTCACGACCTAGGGTATCGCATCGGTCTGTTCCGTCAATGGCATGATTGACAGAACAGGGAAGAGTGGTAGTGTCGGACAATGAATATGACACGCATAGATCTTCATACGCACAGTACTGCTTCCGATGGTACGGACAGTCCTGCGGAGCTGATTCGAAAGGCCGTACAGGCAAAGCTGGCGGTACTTGCTCTTACGGATCATGACACGCTTGACGGTCTTGATGAGGCGGAGCAGGAAGCTCACGACACGGGTCTTGTTTTTGTTCGAGGCTGTGAACTCAGTACGGCGACAGCCTGGGGCGAAGCCCATTTTCTCGGCCTGTGGATTCCTGAAAGGGGATCTCGGACCGTGGTTCTGGAAAAAGCTCTGGCGCAGGTGCGTGAGAAAAGAAGAATACGTAATCTTCGCATAGCTGGAAAACTCCGCGCTCTGGGACTGGACGTGACCTATGAAGCGGCCGCCGCCCTGGCCGGAGGGCGGGTCGTGGGACGTCCCCATTTTGCCGAGCTGTTGTGCCGGATGGGCGTCGTGGAAGACAGAAAGGAAGCGTTCAGAAAGTATCTGGGGCGGGACGGGGCGGCCTATGAGCCGCGGGAACTCATGAGTCCGCAACAGGCCGTTTCGCTGCTGAAGTCATCCGGCGCACTTGTTTCCATGGCGCATCCTCGTCTGCTGAGGGCGCCGGTCGAGGAACTTGCCCGGATGCTTTCCGATCTGAAGGCGTCGGGACTGGATGCCATAGAAGCCTATCATAGTGAGCATGACCCCGGCGACGTGCGGCTGTGCGTGGAACTTGCGGCACGATACGATCTGCAGATAACCGGCGGTTCCGACTACCATGGTCTTGCAAAACCGAAAATCGAACTTGGAGTGGGGCGGGGAAATCTTCGCGTGGGGCTGAACGTCTATGAAGCCCTGATGAAATATCGGGAACAACGCGGTCTGGACGTCTGAGAGATTTATATTCGGGCAGCGGAGACACGGATGACGTCGTTCGGACGTCATGCATCGCAGAAGCGTCCGGAGAGAATGTCGATCCGCGTTCATGTCTTACAGGAACCGTGTCTTCGGACAAAAGGAACGCGAGCGGATCAAGCACCTCTCTGCCGTCATGTGCCAGGAGGGCATGCATTGAAGATCGGCATGAAAAACGGCTTTTCAAGGGAATGCCGGAACCTTTTTTCATGCTCTTCAGCTTCGGATGTGTTGTTGCTCAAAAAGTGAAAATCGAGTCTGTTCCAGTTGTCTTTTATGAAGTTCACGGCTCCGGGAATGGGTATGTTGCCAAGATAGACGGTTCCATCCATGTCCAGGACAACGCAGCGCTTTTCCGATATCTTCATGAATTACTGTACTCCTGAGAAAATTGACGCTGTCGTACGATATACTTTTTTCAGATCTTCCCGCAAGAGGAAAGACACCCGGGAATGCAGTTTTCAACATGTTGTGGTCATTGGTTTTTTTTACACATCTTGACGCCGTTGCTTTAAGAGGATACATCAAAGATAATTTTCGTATTATGGTAATTTGTCTCGGATCTTTTTTCGGAAATGAAAATTTTTCTCAGGCAAAAGGGCAAGGGAGGCTGTGTGAAACACACGACTGTAGTTATCATCGGCGGCGGCGCTACTGGTATAGGCATTCTGCGCGATCTCAGCATGCGCGGAGTCAGGGCCGTACTGCTTGAGCAGGGCGGCATTGCTTCTGGCGCGAGTTCCCGCTTCCACGGACTGCTGCACAGCGGTGGTCGTTACGCGGTAAAGGATAATGAAGCGGCCAGGGAATGTATCGAGGAAAACATGATACTCCGCCGTATTGGTCGCGAATGCGTGGAGGAATCCGAGGGCTTCTTCGTCCTCAGCCAGCAGGATGATCCCGATTACGAAAAGCCCTGGGTTGAAGCCTGTGCCAAGGCCGGGATCAAGACCGAGGCCGTGGACGTCAAGGAAGCTCTCAGGCTTGAGCCGAATCTTGATCCCACCATCAAGGCGGTCTACCGCGTTCCGGATTCAAGCGTGGACGGTTTCCGTCTGGTATGGCACAATGCTCTTTCCGCCAGACGCTATGGCGGAGAGATGCTGACCCACCATGAGGTGTTCGCCATTGATCAGGAAGGCGGAAGGGTGAAGGGCGTTCGCGCCAGAAATCTTGTGACGGGTGAAGAAGTCCGCATCTGCTGCGACGTGGTCATCAACGCCGCAGGATCGTGGGCCGGCAGAGTGGTGCAGCTTGTGGGACTTGAAGTCGGCGTTCAGCCCGACAGAGGAACGCTGGTGGCCTTCAACCATCGTTTTACCTCGCGCATCATCAATCGTCTGCACATGAGTTCCGACGGTGATATTTTCGTGCCGCACGGCTCCATCACCATCCTC
>USNI01000101.1 GCA_900555975.1 uncultured Desulfovibrio sp.
GCGGCGCCGACCGGCAGAGCCAAAGCGACGACTATCAGAGCGGCGGAGCCGAACGTCAGCAGCTTTTTCATAGGGTGACCTCCTCCTGGTCTTTACACGAAAACCAAAGCTCACGCTGCAGAGGCATAAGCAGAATTACGTTACTTCCAAAACAGAAATAATGTCAAGAGAGGCTGCGCAAAGCCGCGCTCTCTTTCTTCTGATGATGCATGATTATCTTCCTCCGGCTCTTTTCAAAAAGGGCCGGAGCGCCTTCGGCGTTCCGGCCCGCAGTCTCAGTTCGAGGTATGCAGAAGCGGAGAATTATACATCTTCACATCCGCCTTCGCACCGACCTGTGTCAGATAGGTCTGATACATCATGTTGGCGCGATCGGCGATCAGACGGGCCTCCATATTCTGTTCCGCCGCCTTCCACTCTTCTTCGGAAGGCGCCTCAATGGCGGAAAGACGGGCCAGAACGGCGCCGTCCTGAACGCGATACGGCTCGTTGAGCCAGACGTCGTTCACTTCGGGCACGGCAAAGGCAGCCTGAGCAAGCGTAGGATCAGCAATGATGTCGGCAATGTTGCCGTCGCGACCGAACGGTGCGGTCGTCTTGATTTCCACGCCTTCGGCAGGCTTGCCGTTCTGGAAGGCGGCTCTGGCCTTGCGGGCCTCTTCCATGGCCATTTCCGAAGCCTTCTGCTTGGTAAGGAATTCAACGATGAGCGGACGCACTTCTTCCAGAGGCTTCACGCTCTGCGGCTTGCTTTCAACGACCTTGACGACAAGCAGCGCATTGCCGGAAGGTACGGCGGAATCCAGCACGGTTCCGGCGGCGGCGGAAAGCAGACTCTGCACGTCGGCATCACGGATATCGAGCTTCTGACCGAGTTCTTCAGCCGAAACAAGTCCCGTGCTCTCAGCCTTCACTGCCGGCACGCCGGCGGCGCCGGCGGCCTCTTCCATGCTCTTGCCGGCAAGGGCCTGCGCCAGAACGAGATCGGCCTTTTCTTCCAGACCACGGCTGGCAGCTTCGGTGGCAAGTTCCGTACGGAGGGAATCCTTGACTTCGTCGAAGCTGTGCGTGACGGCGTCCTGATGCCCCTCCTTCTTGATAAGATGGAAACCGAACTGCGTACGTACGGGAGCGGACACTTCGCCGTCCTTCAGTGCGAAGGCAGCCTTGGAAAATTCGGGCACCATCTGACCGGCGGTAAACCAGCCGAGGTCTCCGCCCTGAGAGGCCGTTCCATCCTGACCGCTCTTTGCCACCTCGGCAAAATCCTCACCCCCGCGGATACGGGCTTCCAGCGCCTTGATTTCTTCTTCGGCCTTCTTCACTTCAGATTCAGACGCATTGGCGGGAACACGGATGAGAATATGACGGGCGTGAATCTTCTCTTCCTCGATATAGCTGGAAAGCCGTTCATCATAGGCGGCGCGCAGTTCTTCTTCCGTGATGGAGGAAGGGTCTCCCATGACCGCGGGGTCAAGACGGACGTATTCCACGTTCACACTGGGAGGGACCGTGAAGCTGGCGCTCTGAGCCTCATACGTTTTGGCCACGTCCTCTTCCGAGGGAGCGGCCTTGTCCATATGGGCCGACGCAGGAAAAAGGATGTAGTCCACGCGACGACGCTCCGCAGCATAGTCGAAGATGGCCTTCACGGCTGACGGGTCGACATAGGCTCCGGCCGTCACGAGACGCTGAAGCTTCGCGGGAAGCATGGACTTCGCCTGATCGGTTTCGAACTGACGGGGAGTGAGATGATTCTTGCTGAGCACATCCTTATAGACTTCCGCATCGAACTTGCCGTCCTTCTGGAAATAGGGAAGCTGCTCAAGCACGACGCGCAGTTCATAGGGGCTGATGGTAAGACCGGCGCGTTCCGCCTCATCCTCGATGAGCTTCTCCTGCATGAGGGACTGCAGAACGCGCTGCTCAAGCTGGAAGCTCTCCATCATTTCGGGGGTGATATTGGGAATGGAGCGGCGTACATTGTCTTCCATCATGGCGTACGCACGCTGAAATTCCACTTCGGTGATGTTCTTTCCGTTGACCGAGGCCACCAGGCCCTTGGGTCCGGTGTAGGAACCGATGCCCCAGAAGACAAAGACCACAATGATGATGCCGAAAGCCAGTTTCACACCCCAAGACTGGGCATTGGCTCTGATGCCGTCCAGCATGACGACTCCTTGATTGCTGTTTTACTGGTGTTCACGGAGCCGCGAGACGGTCCGCGTTTTTTCCGATGCTATCCGGCGCGACGGGCGCGCACGGCATTGAGCAGACCGCCTGCCTTCAGCACGTCCCATTCCTTTTCCGAAAGGTCGTTGCGGACCGGGATATCGCCTGCGCCTTCCACGTGCAGCAGGCTCGAAGCTCCGGCCTTCATGGAGGAGGCATCGAGGGTTATCGCCGCACCGAGGGAAAGTTTCCCGTAGTCCTCCGCATGCTCGAAGATCAGCGGAAGAATGCCGAAATTGATGAGATTTGCCCTGTGTATGCGCGCAAAGGATTTGGCAACCACCGCGCGCACCCCCAGATGCCGGGGCGCAAGGGCCGCATGCTCCCGGCTCGACCCCTGGCCATAGTTCTCTCCGGCCACGATGACGCCGGCAAGACCCGCAGCCTTCACATCGTCCTGACGGGCAACGAAGCCCTCGTCAGTGCGGCTGAACACATACCGGGCAATGGCGGGAACATTGGAACGCAGCGCGGTGATCTCCGCGCCTGCGGGCATGATGTGATCAGTGGTGATGCCGTCTCCGACCTTGAGCGTGACCCTGCCGGAAAGCGTCGCGGGCAGAGGTTCAAAGGTTTCAAGAGCCACGATGTTGGGTCCGCGCAGAATTTCCACGCCGGCACGCTCCTCTTCCTTTTCCGCGGGGAAAAGAAAATGATGACGACCGCTCGGAACATGTGCCGGAAAATCGGGATGAGCCGGAGCCTCTCCCCATGTCGCCGGATCGGTGAAGCGGCCGTTCAGCGCGCACTGGGCGGCCGTCACGGGACTGACCAGATAGACTCTGGCGTCACGCGTTCCGCTGCGGCCTTCAAAGTTGCGGTTGAACGTGCGCACAGACACGCCGCCGGACACGGGAGAGCTGCCCATGCCGATGCACGGTCCGCAGGCGCACTCAAGCAGTCTGACGCCGCTTTCCAAAAGCGAGGTCAGAGAACCTTCCTCCGTCAGCATGGAAAGCACCTGACGGGAACCGGGAGCCATGCAGGTGTCCGTTTCCGGACAGACTTTGCGGCCGCGCAGCGTTTCCGCCACCAGATGCAGATCCGCATAGGAGGAGTTGGTGCAGGATCCCATGGCCACCTGATCCACGTGAAGGCCGTCAAGTTCCGCCACGGGAACGACCTTGTCCGGCATGTGGGGACATGCGACAAGCGGAACGATGGCGGAAAGATCCACTTCCATTTCCTCGTCGTAGGACGATCCTTCGTCGGCGTACAGAGGTTCCCAGTCCTGTTCACGACCCATCTGACGGAGAAATTCGCGGGTGCGTTCGTCGGAGGGGAAGAGCGAACCTGTGGCACCCAGTTCCGCGCCCATGTTGGTGATGGTGGCGCGTTCGGGCACGGAAAGCGTGCTCACGCCGGGGCCGCAGTACTCGAAAATGCGTCCTACGCCGCCCTTGACGCTCAGACGGGAGAGCATGTGCAGAATGACGTCCTTGGCCTGTGCCCATCCGGTCAGACGGCCCGTAAGCCATACCCTGACCACCTTCGGCATGGGAATGCTGTACGGTTCTCCCGCCATGGCCAGAGCCACGGAGAGACCTCCCGCCCCCATGGCCAGACAGCCCATGCCGCCGGCGTTGGGCGTATGGCTGTCGGAGCCGAGAAGAATGCGTCCGGGTCTGGCAAAATTCTCCAGATGCAGCTGATGACAGATGCCGCTTCCGGGCGCGGAATACACGGCGCCGAAATGCTGGGCGCAGGTGCGCAGGAAACGATGGTCGTCAGGATTGCGGAATCCCATCTGCAGCGTATTGTGATCCACATAGCTCACCGAAAGCTCGGTACGGACGGAAGGAAGACCCAGAGCTTCAAACTGAAGCCAGGCCATGGTGCCCGTAGCATCCTGCGTGAGCGTCTGATCCACACGAAGCCCGATCTCCCTGCCGGGGATCATCTCCCCCTCCAGCAGATGGGCGCTGATAATCTTGTGTGCGATATTCATGGCATAACCTTTTCATGGCCGGCGTGCCGGCCCGTCATTCGCGACCGTCCACAAAAAGGCCGCGACAGAACCGCCGCTCTTTTTCCAGCCGGAGGCCGAACAGAGGCGGACATACTCGGAAGGCTCCATTTATACAAAGATAATCCCCGGAGGGCAAGCTCCGACAGCGCATGAGAGACCGTCCCGACCCATCTTTTCCTCATTTTCTCCCCTCATGCCGGACGAATGGACACACCTTGCGCGGTTGCGGAGCGCGGAAGATAGGTTTATACTGCCCCCGACTTTGCTTTCGGAGTTTTCATGGCAGAAAATATCGGCATCATCGCGGGCGGCGGTCAGTTTCCCCGTCTTGTGGCACGGCAGGCCAGAGAGGCCGGTCTGGGCGTGATTATCTGCGGCTTTCAGGGGCATACCGACCCCTCCACCGCCGAGTGC
>USNI01000102.1 GCA_900555975.1 uncultured Desulfovibrio sp.
GCTTTACACCGGCGCTTTTTTCATGCCTGACGGACTGCCCTTAAACACCCGTATCGGCGGAAAGTCATATGTTTCAGCCCCCGGGACATCATCATTCCCCGTTCCAGCAGCTGCAGCTGAGAATCCACACCGTCAGGCAGGTCACCCCATTTCACAGATATTGCATTGCCGCATACAGCATCCGGACGAGTTTCCTTTCGTTCCGTCCTCCTACGCTTTCCCTTGCACCACAGGAAAGGACAGAGACATGGTAGCTCCGGCTCCCGACTCCGAGTATACATCGATGTCGCCATCATGCAGTTCCACTATATGCCGGGAAATGTACAGCCCAAGCCCGAAGCCTTTGCTGCCCTTTGTCGAAAAAAACGGATCAAAGATCTTTTTTCTGTTTTCTTCCGTAATGCCGCTTCCGCAGTCGGAGACATCCATGATGACACGTCCTTCCAGACAACGACCTTCAATGGCCAGAGCATGGCAGGTGTTCTCGGAACCGCACATACTGTCCAGAGCATTGATGAGCAGGTTCAGCACGAGCTGTTCCAGAAGAATACGGTTGCCTCGCACAGGAAGATTCTCAGGAAGAAGACTGTCATCAACCTTCACAGAACGCAATCTCGGCTTCAGGAAAAACAACGACTCCCGCAGAATCTGTGCAAGATTCTGCGTCTCATACTGAACGGAATCCGGCAAGGCTATATTGAGCAGACGACGCGTCGTATTCACGGCGCGCTCGCCATTACGATAAATGGCACGCAAAAGAGGCTTCAGGGGACTGTCCTCCGGACAATCTTCAAGGGCAAGCTCAGCATTGGCCATGACTATGCCGATGGGATTATTGATTTCATGAGCCACTCCGGCAGCCAGCTTGCCGAGTACGGCCAGCCTCTCCATTTCCATGACCTGATGGTCCAGCTTGCGCCGCTCGGTCATATCTCGTCCAATGAGACATATGGCATAGGGAGAGGCTTCCATATCTGTAAGGAAAAGATTTACTTCCAGAACAAGCTCCTCATCCGTCCCCGCCGCCAGGGTTATTTCCCGACGCAGCGCCCCCTGAGGAGGAATAAGCTGTATGAATCGTTCCAGACATCCGTATGTCTCACTGCAGAGGGCATTCATGAGCACTTCGGAACTATTCCCCGTTCCTGAAATGTGCAAAACGCTCCGTGCCGCCCTGTTGCAAAGTCCGATATGCCCCTTGTCGTCAAAAAGAAGAATAATGTCCGGAGACTCTTCAATAAGGTCGCGGTATTTTCTTTCAGAACGAAGCAGTCTGCGCGAGACTTTCCTCACCTGCCTCTTGAGAGCATAGATCCAAGCAATGGAAGCAAAAAACACGCAGGCGATCAGCGCGATGAATCCGAAAATATGATAGCGGTATATTTCCCAGAGGCTCGGCACATACAGGGAACGACCAAGCCATTTGGCACGCAGCTTCTCCACATCGCCGTTTTCCTCCAGATGCACAAGCGCACTGGTCATACGCTCCAGCAGGCCTGAACGACGCCCCACCATCATGACCATGGGAATACGTTCCAGAGAACCTCCGATTGCCCGTATGTTCTTGTATGCCTTGCTTTGCACTATATGAAAGGCCACTTCCACGGAACTTGCGATATAGGCGTCCGCCTCACCGGCGACCAGACGATTGAGGGCATTCGTAATGGAGTCGGCCTGCACTATGGTACAGCCCATGTTCAGCATTTTGGGAATATACACATCCCCCCGCTGAAGGATCACTCTATGTCCCGCCAGTTCGCTTTCCGTGGTGAACTGATGTTCCGGCCCCGCCACGAGGATGGTCCTGTTCAAAGCCAGCGGAGTGATCAGCACATCAGAGAAATCGTTCTGCAGATTCACTGGCATAAGTCCGACTACGGCATCGATCTCTCCACGACGCAGCTTCTGCTCCAGTTTTCTTGCGTTGCTCTGCACAAAAACGATTTTTTTCCCAAGAACCTCCGCCATCTTCATGCTGAGATCCACGGCCAGCCCCTGCAGACCGTCACGGCTTTCGTTCAGAAAGGAAAGCGGTGCGGAGTTTGGCGGCACACCAATGATAAGATATTCATCCCTGTCTGCGTCGCAGACGTGCACTCCCTCGACAGACGACGCAGTGCAAAAAATCATAAATAAGCTTATCAGAACAGACAGATAGCGCATACGGGACTCCTTATGGGCATCATACATCATGAGCCTCATCTTCGAAAGCGTTAAAGATGTGCGGTTTTTCGTACACTATTCTTTTATATGTGCGGAACTTTTCACGCACGGAAAAAAAACTTTTCACAATCTCATTGATATTACATCAAAAAATAATCTGGCACACTCTTTGCTAGATCCTATGTGAATTACTCCGGCCTTCAACCTCATAAAGGAAGTCACATGAATCGTCGTCAATTCCTCATGGGTCTGTCTGCGGCTGCCGCGGCTACTGCGGCACCTTCTCTGAGCTGGGCTTTTCCTTCCGTGTTTCCTCACGGTGTAACCATTTACAAGCCCGAAAAATGCTGGAACGGCTACACCGTGTTCGGTGTTGAAACCGCGGGCCAGGGCTGCGTGCTCATCGACATGAACGGCAATGTCGTCCATGAATGGAAGCATGTCAGCGAACTGGAACACCCCACCAAGCTGCTGAAGGGCGGCTATGTCATGGGTGCCACCCGTCAGAAGCCCGAAATGGTCGGCCGTACCTACGGCGACCCCATGTCCGCCGACCTCTCGATCTGCGACTGGGACGGCAAGATCGTGCGTAACATTCCGCTCGCCGGCATGCATCACGATTTCCAGGTGGAAGGCAACCCCGTCGGTTTCTATGTCCCCGGCATGGACGTGGAATACAAGCCCGAAGGCAAGATCATGGTCCTCTCCCACCTGTTCACTGAGAACCCCGCCATCACCAACAAGAAGCCTCTTGATGACGACTACATCTTCGAAGTGGACAAGGACAACAACATCCTTTGGGACTGGAAGGCCTTCGAACACTTCGACGACCTGAAGCTGCCCGAAGATCTCAAGAAGTCCATGTACAAGTTCCCCACCTGGCAGATGACCCGTACCCCCGGCGTCAAGGCTGCCGACTGGATGCACATGAACTCCGCCTCCTACCTCGGCCCGAACAAGTGGTATGACGAAGATCCGGTCAAGTACGCCGCCTTCCATCCCGAAAACATCATCTGCTCCTGCCGTCAGCTCAACACCTGCTTCATCATTGACCATGCCACCAAGAAGATCGTGTGGCAGATCGGCCCGACCTTCTACCCCGATGACAAGTGGGTGTTTGCGGGCAAGGAATACAAGCGCGCTCTGTACAAGCTCGGCCAGATCGTCGGTCAGCATCACTGCTACATGATCCCGAAGGGTCTGCCCGGTGAAGGCAACATCATGATGTACGACAACGGCGGCTACGCCGGTTACGGTGAACGTAACCCCGGCGAGCCCACCGGCTGGAGCAACGCCCGCCGCGACTACTCCCGCGTCATCGAATTCGACCCGGTCAGCCTGAAGAAGGTGTGGGAACACTCCTCCGCCGCCATGGGCCTGCGCGAAACCTACAAGTTCTACAGCGACTACGTCAGCTCCGCTCAGCGTCTGCCCAACGGCAACACCCTCATCACCAACGGTGCCGTGGGCCAGTTCCAGGAAGTCACTCCCGACAACGAAATCGTTTGGGAATACATCAGCCCCTGGTACAACCCGAACGGCAAGTTCAACCTGGTGTACCGCTGCTACCGCGCTCCGTACGACTACGTTCCTCAGTTGAAGAAGCCTCAGGAATTCGCCGTTACCCCGCCTGAAAACACCACCTTCAAGATTCCTGCCAGCAAGACTCCCTATGCCGGCAAGTAATGGAGACATCATGAAAAAGCTGCTTTCTTCTCTTTCCATGTGCGCCCTCCTCGCCTGTGCCGCCCCTGCAATGGCTGACGACGACATGGTTCCCGGCGAAGACGCTTTCGATCTGAACAAGGCCACCGTTGAACAGCTCATGTCCATTCCTGATGCCAACATCAATCAGGAAATGGCTGAAGCCATGGTGAAGATGGCCAAGGAAAAGCCCTTCTCCATTGCTGAAGACCTGCTCAAGGTTCCCGGACTCGACAACAAGACTCTGGAAGCCATCAACCCCGTTGAAGAGCAGAACAGCCTCTGGTATGATCCCGACAACGCCGAAATGACGCTTGCCCCCTCCAAGTGCTGATTTTGAAAATTACAAGGAGTAGAAAAAAAATGAAATTCGCTCGTACTCTCGTTCTTACCCTTATGGCCTGCGCCATGGCCGCTCCTGCCTACGCCGGCGCTTTCAGCTTCAATAAGGCCAGTGCTGAGAAGATGGTTGCCGACTGCAAGGATGAAGGCATCGAACTCTCCATGGAAGAAGCCAATGCCATCGTTGCCGCCCGTGCCAACAAGCGTTTCACTTCCGTAGACGATCTGGAAGGCGTTCTCACCGGCCGTAAGATTGCCGAACTCGACCCCATTGAAGAAGATGACGACCTCATCTTCAACCCCAATGCGATGCCCGGCATGAAGGCTTACTAATCTGAACTGATGCCTTGAAATGAAAAGAGGCCCTTCCGAAGAAG
>USNI01000103.1 GCA_900555975.1 uncultured Desulfovibrio sp.
CATCCCGCCCTTCACGGCAGGATGCGCCAGCCCATGCACTCTTGAAAAATCGAAAGATTACTTTTCCGCTACAGCGACATCGCTGTCAAGCAGGGAACGGGCGCTCGCCACGGTCTGCATGAAGCTCGCCTTCTCCGCTTTCGACACAGGCGCGGAACGTGCGCCGGAAAGGGTGTCGGGATTGACGAACTTGCCGTTCTTCATGACGCGAAAATCCAGATGCGGTCCGGTGGCGGTACCCGTCGCGCCGACAAAGGCCACCACTTCGCCCTGATCCACCTTCTGCCCGACCTTGAGAGACGAGGCAAAACGGGAAAGATGGGCATACTGCGTTTCGATGCCGCCGCTGTGACGGATGACGAGCGTATTGCCGTAGCCGCCCTTCCAGCCCTTGAAGGTCACTTTTCCCGCACCGAGAGCCTTGACCGGCGTGCCGCGGGGAGCGGCATAATCCACACCCTGATGAGGACGGACCTTGCCGAAGATGGGATGCTTGCGATGCATGGTGTAGCCGGAACTGACACGGGTGAAGTTGAGCGGTGCCTTGAGAAATTCCGTTTCCAGAGAACTGCCGTCGGCGGCAAAATAGTGGGCCGTACCGCTCTTGTCCACGAAGCGGAAGGCTTCGAAGGTCGTGCCGTCATTGACGAAGCGCGCGGCGATGATATTGCCGTAGCGGCGGAAATCGTCGCCGAGATATTTCTTTTCTACGACCATCTCGAAGGTGTCGCCGTCCTGCACCTCGTTCACGAAGTTGATCTGATGACTGAAGACCTCGGCCAGTTCCACGGCCAGATTGGCGGATTCTCCCGCATCGGCCATGGCCTCGAACAGAGAAGAATGAATGACGCCACTCACACGGACAAGCTTCGTATCAAATTCGAAGACGTCCACGCGCGCCGTGAATCCGTCTTCGGTGCGCTCAACGACAAGACGGCTCTCTTCGTTGATGTCATAGAAAAAACGATTCGCGGATCCGGACTCCTTGTCGCGCTCCACGCTGAACAGATGTCCGGGAATGAGTCTGTTCAGAGAAAAGACGGCAGAGGCGGCCTTCACGGCCTGATCCGTCTCATTGGCGTTCAGCCACTTGAGAAAAAGCGCTCCAGCATTGTCGCCGCTGCGGATGGCACTGCGGAACACCTGCGTCCCGCAGCCGGAATCCTCCACCATGTACCTCTCATCCTCTTCCCACGGCACGGCTTCGGAATAGTTCGGTATGCACAGGCCTTCTCTTGAGGAAAGGAAGGCACTCAGCGAATCATCGTATCTTGCGCCTGCCCCCGCATCCTCTCCGGACAGCCCTCCTTCGTCCCAGAAATCCCTCATCCAGGAAAGACCGCTGCCGAGAGAAGCAAGCTGCGTCTGCTGCGGCTGCGACACCTCGATGCCTCCTGAAAAATCATGGGGCTTCACGGTCTCGGCAAGCAGTTCCGTACCGTTCTGTTCGAATCCGGCCGTCATGAGAAGCGAAGAGTTCTCCTGATTCCGGGAAAGAAAAACGGCTCCGGCAGTGAACGCCGAGCCGACAAGCACACAGCAAAGCACACGGGAAAAGAGCGTGCGGAAGATTTGATATTTTTTTATCATAACGCCTGATGCTTCATGGCTGACAATGCAAGGGGAGAAAAGAAGAACGTCCAGACAGTATATAACCAAGAAACTGCTTGTTTATGCAAGCGTTTTCTGGTAAAAAAAATTTATGCCCGGCAGTCTGCACAGACAGCCTCATCCATATGTCGGATGATGTAAGTATCTTTATGATTTCCCTATGTTATGTACATCATCCCCGCTGTGTTCCGAGAAAAAAAATTTTTTTATCCGTGATCCACTCATGAGCATTGTTTCCAGCTTTCCCCGGGATGCCGACGGCAAAGGAAGACAGAAGAACAAACACGTTGCCTTCTCCGGCACCATGTCGGATTCCGACGCATGTCTTGTCCGCAACGTGCTTGTCAGACACCTCGGCGACAGCGTGCCGGAGTGTTTTTCTCCGCGCTTCTTTCAGCTGCGGGACATCGGTGACGAGCGGATACCGACCATTCTCATGCCTCGCGAACTCTTTTTCCTCCGGTATGACGTCAGGGGCAGAAAAGATCTGGCGCCGGCCGCGTACGCCGCCTCCGGAAAGCGTACATCCATACGCTGCGACTGGCCGCACAGAGACGTGCCGCCGCGCTCCGCGACGCTTCCGCAGACGGCGACGGCACGGGAAGACGGATTCGACTCCTTTCTTCTGAACGGCATCAACAGGGAAAACGTCAGGTCCTTTCGAAATGCCCTTGGCCTTTTCTCCTCCACGATTCCGTTGAAAGGACCTTCCGGTTCAGAAAAGACTCGTCTTCTCCGTGCGGCATGCAGGCAGCTGAAGGAACGTTTCCACGACAGCGTTGTCCTTCTTTCCGACAGTGCGCCGCGCGCGGCTGGAAACATCGCGGCACTGCTTCGTCCGTCGCAACAGCCATGCCGCGCCGTTCTCATCGATGATCTTCAGTTTCTGGAATCTTCTGCCTCGACGCGGAGAATGCCGGCCGCCTTTCTCGATACTCTCTCCGGACAGGTTCTCTTCCTCGGCACGCTTTTCAGCGACGGCACGCTCATCGACGAACTGCACGACAGACGTCTCTCCCATCTTTCTCTGTCCCTGCCCGCTCCCGATCGGGACATACGGATGCGCTTCACACAGATGCACATGAAAAGGACCGGACTCCCCTCTCATCGGGATACGGCGCTTCTTCCGGCACGCCGCTGTCTGAAACTGCGTCATATTCTTGGGGGACTGGAACATATGCGTCTTCGTTACGAACAAAGCGGCTCCCTGCCTTCCCCCTCGGAAATGAACAGCATTCTGGCCGACTCCGGCCCCGCCATGCCGGAAGATGCGGATACCATCCTCGCGTCCGTGGCGGAAAGCCATGGCTTTATCTCTGCTCAACTTATGGAAAGCAAAAGAAAAAAAGAGTCTGATCCGCCACGTCAGATCGCCATGTATCTGTGCCGGCCCCTTCCCGGAGCATACTCCCCGGTTCTGGGACGCATCTTCGGAGGAAGAAATCGCGGTACCATCATGTATCCTATTAAAAAAATTAAGGAACTCAAAGTTATGAACAAAGATGTGCACATTCCGCTCACAAAGCTGACGAAACAGTGCATGCATGACGCTCCGGGAGGTCCCGCCCGGTTGTAAATGTGCCTCACATTCCTGACAGTTCCTGGTTTTGTTCCTATAAAATTGAATTATTTCATATGGTTAAACAGGATAGGAACAAACTGGCCACATTTAACCCTCTACTACAAGGAATACCTATGTATTTGACCGTAAAAAAGGAACAGATCATCGAAGGCCTGCAGAAGGCGGCATCCATCATCCCCAGCAAGGCCGGAGCCGCCTATCTGCGTTCGATATGGCTTCAGGCGCTCAAAAGGGCCGACGGCGACCGGCTCACCATCATGTCCACGGACGTGAACATCGAATTCACGGGCACCTATCCCGTAGACATCAGGGAAGAAGGTACTGCAGGCGTCAACGGACGCGCATTCGTGGAGCTTCTTCGCCGTCTTCCCGGAGGGGACATCACGCTGCGGCTTGATGAGGAGTCGCACATTCTGTCCGTGGAACAGGGCCGCCGTTCCTACAAGCTTCCCACGGTAGATCCCGTCTGGTTTCAGCCTCTTCCTCCCTTCCCTGAAGAAGGCGCCGTGCTCTGGTCCGGTGATTTCTTTCAGGACATCATCGACAAGGTGGCCTTCTGCATCAGCGATGACGACAGCGCGGAAGGTCTGGCCTGCCTTTATTTCAAGGCAGGCGAAGAAGGAAAGGTGGATGCCTGCGGTCTGAACGGACATCAGTTTGCCATGGTGCGTTTCATCAACGACGAACTTGCCCGTCTGCTTCCTGAAAACGGTCTGCTCATTCAGAAGAAGTATGTCAATGAACTGCGCAAGTGGCTCGGCAGCGACGAGGTCATGCTGAACATCAGCGAACGCCGTTTCCATATCCGCACCGGATCCGGCAGTGAGACCCTGAGCATTCCCCGCAGCGCAAACTTCAGCTATCCCGACCATCTGAGCTTCCTTGCCAGGCTGGACGGAGCGAACACCTCCCAGCTTGACGTGGATCGCCGGGAAACCATGGACGCTCTTGATCGTCTGCTCATTTTCAACAACGACAGCGATCGCTGCACCTACTTCCGTTTTTCTCCCCAGGAAGTTGAGCTTTCCGCTCAGGGACAGGAAACCGGTTCCGCCACCGAGCATCTGGAAGGAACCTTCCAGGGAAATCTGGAACTCATAGCCTTCCCCACCCGCAGTCTGATGGACATTCTGGGGCATTTTCAGTCTTCCAGCCTTCACTATGTGTTCACCGGAGCGGAAGGCCCCTGCGGCATCACCGGTTCCGACGATGCGGAGTACACCGTCATACTCATGCCCATGAAGATCATGTTGGCTTGTTTGACCTAATTCCTTGCGATGTGCCTCAATATATAGGAGTGGGAGGTCAAGAACTAATGCTTGCGA
>USNI01000104.1 GCA_900555975.1 uncultured Desulfovibrio sp.
GAGCCGCAGCATTGTCTATAAGGGCATGCTTCCCGGTTCAAGACTCGGTGAGTTCTACGCCGATCTGTGCGATCCTGACTGTGCTGCCCCCTTTGCGGTGTTTCACGAGCGCTTTTCCACCAATACCATGCCCGCATGGCCTCTGGCTCAGCCCTTCCGCATGGCTGCACATAACGGAGAAATCAACACGCTGCGCGGCAATGCCGCTCATATGACCATCCGCGAAGCGGCACTTTCATCATCCCTGCTCGGCCCGAAGCTCCGTGAGATTCTGCCCGTCATCAGCCCGTACACCTCCGATTCCGGCAGCCTCGACAACGTGCTTGAACTGCTGGCACGCTCCGGCTGGGAACTCACCCATGCCCTCATGATGATGATCCCCGAACCGTTCGGTTCCACTTTTGTCATGGGAGACAACAAACGGGCCTTTTATGAATACCATTCTTCGCTTATGGAACCATGGGATGGTCCGACCTGTCTTGTCTTTACCGACGGCTGCCGCCGTGTGGGCGCCATGCTCGACAGAAACGGTCTGCGCCCCTGCCGCTGGAGCGTAAGTCGTGACGGTCTTGTGGTGCTCGGTTCGGAAAGCGGCATCGTGGACGTTCCAGAAGAGGAAATCGTCCAGCGCGGTCAGCTGCGTCCAAGACGCATGATTCTCGCCGACATACAGCGTCACCATCTTGCCCCCGATGCGGAAATCAAGGGACAGGTCGTTCGTTCCCGTCCCTGGCGTCGCTGGCTGCAGAAATATGCCGTGCGTCTTGAAAACCTGAACAGCGCTTCCGATGATCAGCTCCGTCCCCTGCCTCCGCTGGAAAGACGTCTTCGTCAGGCCGGATGCGATGACGCATGGCTGAAGAGCGTTCTTATCCCCATGGCCGAAAACGCGCAGGAACCGGTATGCTCCATGGGCAGCAATCTGCCGCTGCCCTGTCTCAGCGATGAGCCTCAGAGCCTGTTCTGCTGGTTCCGCCAGCGCTTTGCCCAGATCACCAATCCGCCCATCGATCCTTACAGGGAACAGCTTTCCATGTCGCTCATGGGACACGTCGGCAGGGAAGGCAATCTGCTGGAACCAGGTCCTGAAAGCTGCGCCATGCTGCGTCTGCCGCATCCCTTCCTGACGGCCGAAGCCATGCGCCATATCCGTTCCTCTCGGAAGGGCGGCGTTCATGCCGTCACACTGGATGCGACGTTCCCGGCCCGTGGAGATGGAAAGGCTCTCGTCGACGCTCTTGATGCTCTCTGCACTGCGGCCGAAGAGGCCGTGCAAAACGGAGCCACGCTGCTCATCGTAAGCGACGCGGCCATGACGAAGGATCGCGCCCCCATTCCCGCCCTGCTTGCATGCGCGGGTGTGCATCATCATCTCATCCGTGCAGGACTCCGTCACTGCTGCGGCATCATTGCTGAAAGCGGCGAAGCCTGTGAAGTCATGCATATGGCGCAGCTTATCGGTTACGGCGTGAACGCCGTATTTCCGCATGCCGCACTGGAAGAGGTACGGACGCTGGCCAGGGCCGGACGTCTGCGCAAGGACGATGCCGTACTCAATGAAGAAGACGCGGAAGAGAATTATATCAATGCCCTCAAGAAAGGTCTGCTCAAGGCCTTTGCCCGTCTCGGCATATCCACGCTGCGTTCGTTCCTCGGCTCCCAGCCTTTCGAAGTGACGGGTCTCTCCCGTGACGTGGTGGAGCGCTGCTTTACCGGCACGCCATGCTCCATAGACGGTGCCGGCTTCGACATTCTGGCCCGCGACGCCGCGCTGCGTCATGAAAGAGCCTGGAGCGATGAAGGTGCTGCTTCCTCCCTGCCCCGGGTATGGAACAGAGATACCGTTCGCGCTCTGCACGAAGCGGTTCATGCCCGCTCTCCGCTCGACGCCGAAGCGTGGAAGAAGTTCACCGAATTCTGCGACGAGCGTGAAGACAGAACCTTTACGCTGCGTTCTCTGCTGAGCATCACTTCTGACCGCGCCCCTCTGCCCCTGGAAGAAGTGGAAGACGCCTCTCACATTCTCCGGCATTTCGTGGGAGCGGCCATTTCCTTCGGCGCCATCAGCGCCGAGGCGCACCGTGCCATTGCCGAAGGATGCAACCGCTGCGGTGCGGTGTCCAACTGCGGCGAGGGCGGTGAAGATCCCTCTCGCAATACGCCCTTCACCGATGCTGAGGGCGTCCACGATACGCGTTCCCGCATTCGTCAGGTTGCCTCAGGTCGTTTCGGAGTCACGGCAGAATATCTGATTCATGCCGAGGAAATACAGATCAAGGCCGCCCAGGGAGCAAAGCCCGGCGAAGGCGGTCAGCTTCCCGCCTACAAGGTGACGACGGAAATCGCCCGTGTGCGCGGCACCATGCCCGGCGTATCGCTGGTCTCTCCGCCGCCGCACCATGACATCTACTCCATCGAAGATCTTGCACAGCTCATTTATGATCTGCGTCGCCTCAATCCCACGGCCCGCATTTCCGTGAAGCTCGTGGCCGAAAGCGGCGTGGGCACCATTGCCGTCGGTGTAGCCAAGGCAGGCGCCGACTGCGTGGTCATTTCCGGTCATGACGGCGGCACCGGCGCCAGTCCCCATTCCGCCATACACTATGTCGGTCTGCCCTGGGAATCCGGTCTTGCCGAAACTCAGCAGGCTCTGGTCGAAAGCGGTCTGCGGGATCGTATCTCCATTCAGACCGACGGCCTGCTCCGTACCGGACGAGACGTGATCGTGGCCGCCATGCTCGGCGCAGAGCAATTCGCCTTCGGAACGGCTCTCATGGTGAGTCTTGGATGCATCATGTGCCGAAACTGCATGAAGGGCCGCTGCCCCGCCGGCATTGCCACTCAGGACGTGGAACTGCGCCGCCGCTTCAAGGGAACTCCCGAGGACGTGGAACACTATCTGCGTCTTCTTGCCGAGGATGTACGCCGACATCTTGCCGCGCTCGGATTCCGTTCTCTGGACGACATCATCGGGCGCTGTGATCTTCTCTCCCGGAGGGAGGACCTTACCGGACGGGCTGCGGAACTGGATCTCTCCCGGCTTCTCCACTGTCCCGATGCCGATGCTTTCCGGCACAGAACCGCAGGGTATGCCGCGGCTGCATCCACGCCTCTGGAAGAAGCCATGGCCGCGGCTGCCGCTCCCGTTCTGAATGGTCAGAGCCGCACCGCCCTTTTCCGAAGCGACATCCGCAACACGGACCGCTCCGTGGGTGCGCGTCTCTCTGGTGACATCGTCATGCGCTTCGGAGCCGGCGGCCTTCCTGAAGGCAGCATCAATCTCCGCTTCCGCGGTCAGGCAGGACAGAGCCTCGGAGCCTTTCTTGCTCCCGGCGTTCGTCTTGAGGTGGAAGGCGGTGTCAACGACTATGCTGGAAAGGGACTCTCCGGCGGTACCATCATTGTACGGCCGTCTACCGGCGCACGCTTCACAGCCTCGGAACAGGCCGTGGCCGGCAATGTGGCTCTCTACGGAGCAACTTCCGGTGAGGCCTATTTCTGCGGGCAGGCCGGTGAACGCTTTGCCGTCCGCAACTCCGGGGCCTGCGCCGTGGTGGAGGGAGTCGGAGATCACGGCTGCGAATACATGACGGGCGGAACCGTGGTGGTTCTCGGCCGCACCGGCTACAACTTCGCAGCAGGCATGAGCGGCGGAACAGCCTTCGTCTACGACGCGGACGAGCATTTCCAGAACCGCTGCAACATCGAAAGCGTGGATCTTGAATCCGTGTGGCAGGAGGAAGACCGCACACTGCTGCGTTCGCTTGTCGAGAGACACTTCGCCTCTACAGGCAGTGCCAAGGCTGCCGCCCTTCTCGACAACTGGGACGCCGCTCTTCCGCTTTTCGTCAAGGTCATGCCTCTGGACTACAGAAACGTGCTCCGTCGTCAGGCGGAAGAAGCCCACGATGCGGAAACCACTTCCGCCACCGAAGAAGTCTTTCACTCCCGGGGAGAAGAACACCATGCGTGAAATACCGTTCGTCAAGATGGAAGGTTGCGGCAACGATTACGTCTATATCAATGCCTTTTCCGGAACCTCTCCGGACGGCAGCGACATCGTTCCCGATCTCGGAGCACTGGCCCGCATCATAAGCGACCGCCACTTCGGCATAGGTTCGGACGGTCTGGTTCTCATCCTGCCTCCCGAGCATCCGGACAAGGCCGACATACGCATGCGCATGTTCAACGCCGACGGTTCCGAAGCGGAAATGTGCGGCAATGCCTCCCGCTGCGTAGGACGCTTCGCCTGGGAACGCGGGCTGGTGAAAAAGCCCGTCATCCGCATGGAGACGAGAGCCGGAATCAAACTTCTTCATATTCTCAGAACAGAATCCGATGATTCCTTCCGCGTATGCGTGAATATGGGCAGCCCGGAACTTGCCCGCCGGCGCATTCCCGTCTTCCCCTCGGACGACGGCGCCGACAGACTCGATGAGCCGTGCATTGATCATCCCATCCA
>USNI01000105.1 GCA_900555975.1 uncultured Desulfovibrio sp.
AGGTCCATGCCCGGCCGAAGGTTGAAAAAACCGTCCGCGTCAAGGCCGGCCATGATCGCGCAGAAGCCGTCGATGCCACCGTCAAGGCGGAAAAGCGTGCCGCAGCGCCGCGTCCCGGCCGCGAACAGCAGCAGAACGCCCGGCGCGCCGAGGAAAACGAGCAGCGCTGGAGCAGCCTTGTGGACGGTCGGGCGGCCGTTCCTGCCGCCTACAGCATGAACGGTACCTTTGCCGTGAATTCGCTGGTCGATCATCCCGTATTCGGTACGGGAGCCGTGATCGAACTTTTCCCGCCCGACAAAATGGACGTCATGTTCAGAGACGGCGTGAAGCGTCTCCGCTGCGTCTGTTAAAATTGTGAGCGTTTTTTCATTTTTTTGCTTGCATCTGGAAGCCAATCGGGCAACACTCTGAATACAGGACTTTTCATGGAGGCGCCATGTTTGTCTTTGCCAATCTTGTTACGACTGTTGCCGGGCTTCTGAGTCTGGTGATCAATCTTTATATTTTCGTCATTATCGTGGCGGCGTTTCTCTCATGGGTGAAACCCGACCCGTATAATCCGATCGTCCGTACGCTGAGATCTCTGACGGAGCCGGTATTCTACCGTATTCGCAAGATGTTTCCGTTCGTGATGCTGAATGGGATTGATCTTTCCCCCATCGTGGCGCTGATTGCGCTGCAACTGCTGAACGGAGTGGTCGTGCAGTCCCTGCTGCAGCTGGGACTGCGTCTGACCGGCGTATGATTTTAGAGGAGGCCGGTACAGCCGGCTTTTTCCCTGCCACCCCAACACAATGGAGTCTGTGCCATGGAAGAACGTGATCTCAACAGTATGGCGATACTGATCCTGAACTGAAGGCTCTCTGGGAAGAACATATGCTGTATGAGAAGCAGCTTGCCAAGTATGAGGGCAAGAGCTACCTCACCCCCAGCGAGGAGCAGGAAGTAAAGACTCTCAAGAAGCAGAAGCTTGACGGAAAGACCCGTCTGGCCGCTGCCCTTGATAAATATAAGAAGTAAGACGCGTCGTACCCTGTCGTTCCGGCAGGGTCGGTTTTTCTTATGCCCGGGGGAGTCGTGCTTCGAGGCCTTCCCCCGGGGTCGGATGGTCGTTTTCGTGCATGCGTTGCGGCCGTTCTTTTGTGCTTCTGGCCTGGCGTCATGGTTTGCCGTTCCATGGCACAAGGCCGCATTTTCGGATATTCTCCCTACAAAGGTACGAAGAGATAATGGCAAACGTACGCTCTACCTATACTGACAGTGTCAATTTCTACGGGCTGGAAGACCCCCGTGAACTGGTCTCCCGTTTTGGTTCTCCTTTGTACGTCTACAACGAGAACATTCTGCGCGAGCGCTGCCGCGATCTGACGGGACTTTCCTCCCATCCCGGATTCCGCGTGAACTACTCCGCCAAGGCCAATACCAATCCGGCGCTGCTTCGCATCATCCGTTCAGAGGTGGATGCCATGAGTCCCGGAGAACTGCATCTCAACGCTCTTGCCGGCTTCACGCCCGACGAAATCACCTATGTGTGCAACAACGTCAGCGCCGAAGAGCTGAAGAATGCGGCCGATCATGGCTGTGTGGTCAGTGTGGACTCCCTTGCCCAGCTCGAACTTTTCGGTCGTACCGTTCCCGGTGGAAGGGTGATGGTCCGCTTCAATCCGGGCATCGGTGCAGGACACAGTGAAAAGGTCGTGACCGGCGGCAAGAAGACCAAGTTTGGTGTGGATCCCGACACTCTGCCTGAAGTAGAGGAGATTCTTGCCCGTCATCAGCTTCGTCTTGTAGGCGTGAACCAGCATATCGGTTCTCTGTTCATGGAATCCGGTCCGTATCTTGAGGCCATGAAGGTCCTTCTTGCCACGGCGGAACGTCTGCTGAAGCTCGGATATCCTCTGGAAATCATCGATTTCGGCGGCGGTCTCGGCATTCCCTATCACAAGTATGAAGGCCAGAGCCGACTGGACATGAAGGCGTTCGGCGAGGCTCTTCATGCGCTTCTTTCGGAATGGTCGGCCTCAGCCGGTTATGAGGGACGCTTCTTCATTGAACCGGGGCGTTACGTCGTGGCCGAATGCGGCGTGGTGCTCGGTACCGTTCATGCAACCAAGAACAACGGTCCCCACCGCTTTGCAGGAACCGACATAGGCTTTACCGTGCTGGCCCGTCCCATGCTGTACGATGCCTTCCATGACGTGGAAATCTATCGCGAGAACGGAACGCCCGACACGGCGGCCGAGGAACAGACCATTGTCGGCAACATCTGCGAATCCGGAGATATTCTTGCCAAGGATCGTCAGCTTCCGCACATCGAGCAGGGGGACGTCATCGCCATGCTCGACGCCGGAGCCTACGGATGGGTCATGGCTTCCACCTACAATCAGCGTACCCGTCCTGCCGAGGTGCTCATCGGCTCCGACGGCAAAGCTCGTCTCATCCGTCGCAGGGAAACGCTGGAAGATCTCGACGCTACGCTCGTGCTGGACTAGCGGACAGAGCGTTGAGTGTCGTTCCGCCTCTCCGCAGCATTCACCAAAGGAGTGTCGGCATTCAGTCCCGAGTCCGGTTTCCGATTTTTGGTGCCGGACCCCGGAAGAGTGGGGCATTCCGATGACACGGGCATCTCTGCCGCTGCAGAACCTGGTCGGGCAATCATCTTGAAACGAAAGGGTCGCGCATATGGCGCGGCCCTTTTTCTCGCCCGAATGTTTTCAACCGCTTTCTTTTCTCTGAAATTATTTTCTTGCCGGTAAGAAGATCGGTATTATTCTCTGCCCATGTCTGCCGTATTCCGCCATTTTTCGTCATGCTGCATCCGCAGCTGGCTCCGTGATGTGCCGTTTGGTACCATCTGGGGGCTTGTCTGGCCGCAGATGATGATGCTGCTGTGCAGTATCATCGTCAATCTTACCGATATATGGGCCGCCGGAAGAATTTCCTCCGATGTGCAGGCTGCGGTGGGTCTTTCCTTTCAGCTTCAGGTTTTTCTCATGGTCTTCGGCTGGGCGCTCGGTGCGGGAGGCATGGCGGCTGTCAGTCAGTCCATGGGGGCCGGACATTTCCGGCGGGCGCAGAACTATGTCGGTCTTGTTCTGTGCAGCTGTGTGGCCGTTGCCGTTGTCCTCGCTCTGATGACCGGTCTGTTCCGGCACGGCGTCCTCACCATCCTTCAGACTCCGCCATCTCTTCTGGCTCCGACGGACTTCATGGTGAAGGTCATGCTTGCGGGGCTGCCCTTCTTCTATGTCATGCAGGTCGGAGGAACGCTGTTCCGTGCGGCAAGGCAGGTCATCGCTCCGCTGATCGTCGCTGTGGCGGCCTGTCTTCTCAATGTGTTCGGCGATCTCTGCTTCGGCCTAGGCTGGCTGGGCTTTCCCTCGTTCGGCATGGCCGGCATAGCATGGGCGACGTTCAGCGCCAATGCGCTGGCCGCCGTGCTTACGCTGTTCTTTCTCAGACGCGGAGGTCTTGTGATGCGTCATGCGCTTCCTCCTCTGCGCTGGCTGAAAATCGGTGCTCCGTATCTTTTCCGCGTGGCGCTGCCGGCCTGCGGCAACAGTCTGCTCTGGCAGACGGGATATCTCGTCATGTTCGGCATCACGGCGTCGCTTCCGGACGGAGTGGCGGCCCTTGCCGGTCTTACGGCAGGTAATCGCATAGAATCATTGCTTTATATGCCCGCCAATGCCTTTATGGTCACGGCATCCATTCTCGTGGGCAATGCGCTGGGCGCAGGTGACAAGGCCGGAGCAAAGCGCATAGGCATCGTATTGTTCGTGATTGCGGGAGTCGCCATGAGCTCGGTGGCGGCTTGCATGTGGCCCTTCATTCCCGATCTTGCAGCGTGGTTTTCTTCGGAAGCCTCCGTGCGTGTGCAGATAGTGAATTATCTGTTCTTCAATGTACTTGTCGTGCCCTTTACCGTATGCGGCATAGTGCTGCACGGCGTGATGAACGGAGCCGGGGCCACGGTGTATCCCCTCATCGTCAATACCGCCAGCATCTGGCTTGTCCGTCTGCCTTTCGGCTGGGGCCTTTCCCGTCTTGTTTTCCACGATGCCTACGGTGTGTACATGGCCATGTTTCTTTCCATGGCCATTCAGACGTCGGCGCTGGCATGGGTGTTCTTCTGCAAGGACTGGACACGCTTTTCTCTGAGCGCTCATCTTTCCCAATCCAAACATAAGGAGAAGGCATGAACCTTCCTTCCGGCTATGTCCCCGTCTCTCTTGATCTGTATGACGAATATCGTCGCTATTTTGAACGCACGCTGCAGCCTACGGCGGATCTGACCTTCACGAATCTCTGGGGCTGGGCGGAATACTTCGGTCTGGGGCTGTCGTTTCGTGAGAAGCTCTGCTGGATATGTCAGACACGGCCCGGACTCCGTTACTGGGCGCCGGTCGGAGACTGGGAGTCTGCCGACTGGGCCTCACAGCCCGAGATACGCAGC
>USNI01000106.1 GCA_900555975.1 uncultured Desulfovibrio sp.
CGCGTGACGCGCACATCGGGAAAATGCGCGTTCACCTGATCCTTCACGAACGTGGCCGTGGCTTCCGCCTCGGCCGTGGCTCCGAGGGCAAGAATGAGTTCCTTCACCCTGCCCTCGGCAAGACGGGAACGCAGACGATCCATTTCCAGCGTTTCCGCAGGACTGTGGTCCAGCGGAGCCAGAAGACCGCCGAGAATCATATAATATCCCCTGTAGAAGTTGCCTTCTTCCAGCGTAAGCATGCTGTCCCACTCGGCAACAAGGCAGAGCTGCGTCTCGTCACGCCCGGGATCGGAACAGATGGGACAGGGATCGGAATCCGAAAGGCCGCCACATCGGCTGCACAGATGCAGGGTATCGCGCAGCTCGTACACGCCTTTTCCCAGTCTGCGCACCTCCGCCTCGGGCCACTTGAGCAAGGTCATGGCGGCACGCATGGCGGACTTCGGCCCGAGTCCGGGCAGACGGGAAAGCTGATCCACGAGATTTTTCAAAGGTTCTGGAATGCGCTGCAATGAAACATCCTTCCTGTATTCAGAAAAAACGATTCCTCTCCCGGGAACGTTCGCTCCGGGAGAGGCCGCATGCGGGTGTCAAGAGGACGGAACTATTCGACAAGCTTGCCGAGACGGCTGAGCCGCGGCGTATGGGTGTCGCTGTCCCACGACCAGTAGATGCGCCAGGCCTTGCCGTGTATGTACGAACGCGGCACGCAGCCCCAGGCGCGGGAATCCTCGGAATTGTCGCGGTTGTCCCCCATGACGAAGTAGGAGTCCTCAGGCACGGTCACGGGACCGATGTTGTCCAGTCTGCCGATGACATCGGGGTACAGCTGCTGGATGTAGTCTTCCTTCACCGGCTCTCCGTTGCGATAGAACTGCTTGTTGCGCATTTCTATCACGTCGCCGGGCAGTCCCACCACTCTCTTGATGTAGTCGGTCCCGGGATCACGGGGATACTTGAAGACGATGATGTCCCCGATTTCAGGATCCGCACCGCGGAAGAGATACGTGTCGGTGAAGGGAATCTTCACGCCGTACACGAATTTATTGACCAGCACATAGTCGCCTATCTGCACGGTCTGGAGCATGGAACCGGAAGGAATGGTGTAGGCCTGGAGGAAGAACGTCCTGATGACAAGAGCCAGTATTACCGCCGTCAGCAGAGCTTCGCCGTAATCGCGAAACATGGAGCTGCCTTTTTTTATTGAATTTTCCGACATAGTGACAAGGGGGCGCAGGGCCGCGGTTTAGGGTATGGAAAAACCTGAACGAGCGGAGATTAGCACGGCGGGAAAGTACGTGCAAGACGACATTTTCCGCTGTCTTTTCCGAGGGTAATCATGCTCCGGCCCGCCGGCGCGGCTTGCACCCGTTTCTCAACTGTGGCAGATTGGAAGACATTCCAAAGGAACGGAGACAATTCCATGATCCAGATACCTCAGGGCTTCCGCCTCGCCGCAGCCAACGCAGACTTCCGGGGCAAGCATCTCGACCGCAACGACCTTTCCCTCGTCTTCAGCGACGCGCCCGCCACGGTTGCGGGCGTGTTTACCACCAATCTTTTCAGAGCCGCTCCCGTGCTTGTCTCGCAGGAGAACATCCGAAACGCCGGAGACAGAGGCGTCCGCGGCGTGATCTTCAATTCCGGGCAGGCCAATGCCTGCACCGGCGAACAGGGCAGGGAAAACTGCCTCCGCACCCTCGACATGGTCAGTGAAGCGCTCCGCAGGGAGGGGGAGGACGTCCGTGCGGACGAACTGCTGCCCGCTTCCACGGGCGTCATCGGCGCGCAGATGGACATGAACAGATGGGCCGCCGCCGTCCCTTCCCTTGTGAAGGCTCTCGGCAGCGTGGACCTGGAAGGACTCGCACGGGCCATGATGACCACCGATGCCTTTCCCAAGATGGCCGGTCGTGAACTCTCCCTCGCAGGAGGCACCGTCCGTCTGGCAGGCGTGGCCAAGGGCGCCGGCATGATATGTCCGAACATGGCCACCATGCTTTCCCTCGTCATGTGCGATGCCGCCGTCGAACCTTCCGCATGGCGGGCCATGTTCCGCCGCGCCGTGGATGCCACCTTCAACCGGGTGAGCGTCGACGGCGACACCTCCACCAACGATTCGCTCTACGGTCTTGCCAACGGAGCTTCCGGCGTGACCGTGCGACCGGAGGAACTGCCGCTTCTGGAAACGGCCCTCACCGAAGTTCTGGGAGAGCTGGCCTACATGCTGGTGAAGGACGGAGAAGGCGCGACCAAGGTCATGCACATCCATGTGACGGGCGCCGCCTGCGACGAAGATGCGGAAAAAGTTGCCCGTACCGTCGGCCATTCGCAGCTTGTGAAGACCGCCATGTTCGGCCGTGACCCCAACTGGGGACGGATCGTGGCCGCAGCCGGCCGCGCCGGCGTCGACTTCGATCCCATGGCGCTGCGCGTCACGCTCTGCGGCGTGGAGCTGTTCCGGAACGGCCGTCCCACGGATCTGGATTTCGATGCGCTGCTGGAAGAACCGCTCAAGAAGGTCGATCTTCCGCTGGACATCGTGCTCGGCGAAGGTCCCGGCGAATCCCGCCTGCTGGCCTCGGATCTTTCTCACGGCTACGTGTCCCTCAACTCCGACTATCGTTCCTGACAGGATCGCCCGACATGGTCATAGGCGTGCTTACCGTGGAATACGCACTGCACGGCAACGACTCTCTCAAGGGCAAGCGCCGCGTGGCGAACAGCCTGAAGCAGAAGGTGCGCAACACCTTCAACGTGGCCATAGCGGAAGCCGGAACAGAGGAATCTCTGGTCCGGCTCCGGCTTCAGGTCGTTTCCGTAAGCAACAGCGAAAGGCATCTGCAGTCGCGCATGGACAAATGCCTGCTCATGATGGAAGCCGTGTGCGAAGAAGAAATGGTCTACAGCGATCTCGAGTTTTTCTATGATGACTGAACCGACTCCCGTTCCCGGCGACGTTCTGTCCGCCCTGCGCCGCCACCAGCGCGTGCTCATCGCCGCCCATGCTCATCCCGACGCCGACGCCATGGGTTCCTGTCTGGCCATGGCGTGGGCCCTGCGCTCCACAGGCGTGGACGCTCTCGTTTTCAACGAGGACGGCCTGCCGGATTTCCTGAACTTCCTGACGCTGCCGGGTCCCGTTCTCACGGATCCCGACAGCCTGCCCTGTGATCCGGACCTCGTGGTCTGTCTCGACTGCGGGGACAGGGCACGCCTCGGCGAGAGCCTGCAGCCTCTTCTGGACCGCGTGCCCACGGTGAACATCGATCATCATCTGGCCAATCCGCTTTTCGGCACCGAGGCCAACTGGGTCGATCCCACCATGTCCTCCACGGGAGAAATGGTGTCCCTGATCGCCAGAGCTTTGCGGGCCCCCCTCCACGGCGCACTTGCCGAAGCGCTGTATGTGGCCGTCTCCTCGGATACGGGCAACTTCAGCTACGGCAATACCACCGCCGGCGCCCTGCGTCTTGCGGCCGACATGGTGGAAGAAGGCCTCAACATCGCCAGACTGCGGGAGGCTCTGGAAAACAACTGGAGTGAATCGCGTCTCCGCCTCTGGGGACTCGTCATGCAGCAGGCACGCATTCTTGAGGATGGCAGGCTCGCCGCCGCGCTCATCACCCGGGAAACCATGCAGGCCTGCGGCGCCGGACGCGAAGACACCGAAGGCATCGTGGAGCAGCTCAGAAAACTTGCCGGAGTCCGCGTGGCCCTGGTCCTCCGGGAAGAGGAAAAGAACGGTCAGGTGCAGACCAGGGCCAGTCTCAGGTCTTCCGGCAGCGACAACGTGCGCGACGTGGCCGCCCAGTTCGGCGGCGGCGGGCACCGCAATGCGGCCGGCGCAACGCTGCCGCTTGATGCGGAAAAGGCCCTCACCGTCATGCAGCCCTATATCCGGTTCGTATGGAACCGGGTCCGCTAGAGTCCCGCGCATCTTCCGGACGGCGCACGGACTCCCGATGCTCTCCTTGTATCGTTCATGCACGTGGCTTGACGGATTCCATCGTCAGTGTCACTACTTGAGATAAGGAAATCTGGGGTTCTGAACCTCGGGGGAAAACGCTCCCCTGCCCGGCGATGCACATGTGCCCTGCAGACGACACCCCGCCGTTCAGCCTTTTGAAATTCTGACCGTCCGGGGCCCAGTCGTCTGGAAATCCTCTTCATTCCTCTATCCCGCTCGGAGAGAAATATGTTTCACGGAACGATAACTGCTCTGCTTACCCCGTTCAAGAACGGCACCATCGACGAAGAAGCCTATCGCGCCCACATAGAATGGCAGATCGAACAGGGAGTCAACGGCGTGGTGCCCTGCGGCACCACCGGCGAATCCGCCACCATGACCCATGCCGAACACGAATCCGCCATCCGCATCTGCGTGGATCAGGTCAGGGGACGCATCCCCGTCATTGCCGGCGCC
>USNI01000107.1 GCA_900555975.1 uncultured Desulfovibrio sp.
ATCGCCGCGCGGCCCTTCGTTGCCCTCACCCTCCTGCACCGACGCCACTAGGCCGAATGCGGTGTCCGGTCCGTCCGGAAAAAAGGCCTGTTTTTCCACTCCCCTGCGGAAAAACAGGCCTGCTCGTTTAAAGTGTCGGAGCACGAACCGAACTGATTTCTTCAAGCGACGCAGACTCGTGCAGCCGGTCCGTATCGGCATTTTCCGGCGCTCTTCCCCTCAGAAGAGCGCCGGAAAATGCCTTTTTAGAAGCTGTACTGGAAAAGCAGCGCCGTACGCCAGTCGTTCTCAAAACGACCGGAGCGGCCGTGCGCGGCCGACGTGTCGAAATCTTCAATAATATAGGCAAGCTCCAGAGCCGCCGTCAGATTCTTATAGATTTCGTACGTGGAAAGCAGATCGAATTCCACGGCGGCATCCTCGCTGGTGAGATAGTCGTATCCCTCGCCGTAGGCTCCGTTCTTCTTATCGTTGGTACCGGCAATATAGGTCACGGAAAAGTCATGGGACAGGCCGTCGATGAAGGACATGCCGTTCACCTGGGCGCTGACGCCCCAGGTGCCGCCGAAGCTGCAGCGGTGGCCGCCCACAAGCCCCCAGGCGGCATCAAAATACGTGCTCGTGCCGTCGAAGTCGCCGTAGATGATCGGAATCTGACCGGAGTTCACGGGACGACCGGACTTGTCGCCGGAAGCATACCAGGCCAGCAGCGAAGGCTCACCGAAGCTCATGGCATACGAGGCGCGGCCCACGGCATACCAGCCTTCCTGATCTCTGGAGTCGGAATAAACCGCGCGGCCCCAGGCGCCATCCAGAGCGAGCGTGACGGGATCAAAGGGCTTCCATTCCATGCCCGCGCCGGCGACCACGATGTCGGCCCGGCCGCTGCCGCTGAGATTGCCCTGATCGGTCAGTATCGACGGCTGAAAACGTCCGCCGCCCGCATCCTCGCCGTCGCCCTTCGAGGCGTAAAGCACCCACGGCGACACCGTGACGCGCTCAAAGGCCGCCGTGCCCGCCACGCCGAACAGATCATACTTCGGAGCGCTCACGTCGGACACGTCCCCGAGATGCGCCCCGCGCGCCATCCGCGTCCAGAACGCCGTGAGATCCATGTTTTCTCCGAAGGGAACCGACACCACCACGCCGTCCGCCACCAGATCCGCAATCATGGGCGAGGTGCTCGCATACGCGGGAAGATCAAAGGCATGACGCCCCATGCGCACCTTCACGTCCGTGCCCGGCAGCGTCCAGTCCACATAGGCCTGACGCATGCTCACGCTGCCGTTCGCTCCGGCATATTCATCCTCGCCCCAGTTCCATTCTCCGACCTGAAGCTGGAAGTAGCCGGCAAGATCCTCGCTTGCGCTGAACGTCAGACCGAGACGCAGACGCTGCATGGCATAGTCCGTGTTCGCTCCGCGGAACCCCTCGGAACCGCTCTGATACTGGAAAAGATACTCGCCGTCCGTCGTCACGTCGACGGCAGAGGCAGGGCCGGCGACGGTCAGCACCATGCCCGCCGCAAGAAGAAGTGTCTCAAGCTTTTTCACAGATTGCCTTCCCTTGGCTGCGCCGCACTCCCGTGCGGCAGGAACACGCCCCCGCGCGAAAAAACGTTCTCCGGCTCCCCTGCCTTTGCTCCCGTTCATGCCTGCCGCGCGGTATACAAAACGTGATTCACACACTCCCGCAAAATCATACGCCTGTCAAGTTAAATGAAAAAGAAATTCATTTTCCTTATCTTTCATTTTCCCTGGAGCCATCAGCGCGTGCCGCGCCTTTCCCGCAATCCCGCGCTTTGAAGCTCCCTTCACGGGCGCCGCAGTTTCCGCGGCTTCCCCGCTTGCCGGGCGTTCCCGATGCGGAAGGACGAGCTCCGGGCAATTCTTCCGCGCCGTTCGCCGGCATTCTTGTTTTTCCCTTTCCGCGCGCAACGCCGATGCAAGGCATTGCCGCTTGTCGACGCGCCTCTCACGGCAGGGCCTCACACGCATCACCGGGATCCGTCCAACATCCGCAACTTCGTTTCCCTCGGCGTGTCCTTTTCCTTTCTTCTTCTGCTGCCCGGCTCCGTCGTGCTCCGTCTCGAGCCGGAAAGCCGCATCCCGGATCGACCGGAGCCTTCTTCTGCTCGGCAAAAACCGTGAAGCGCCATCACCGACGGCATGCTCTTTCTGCTGTTCTCCTTCCGGCACATGGTGCTGAACGTCCGTCATCTCCGCTCCCCTCTCACCGTCGGGAAGCCTGTCAAAAACGCCGTCTCGTATTGACCGGCCGATGCGAGTTGCGTATCCTGAAGCAAAGAACTGTCACCCTCTAGCGATAAGGAGAACGCCCCTATGCGGTACGTGTATCTGTTCCATGAAGGGAATGCGCAGATGAAGAGCCTTCTGGGCGGCAAGGGCGCCAATCTCGCGGAAATGACCCGCATCGGCCTGCCCGTGCCCTACGGCATGACCATTTCCACCGACGCCTGCCGCGACTACTACGCCGCCGGAGGCAGACTCCCCGACGGACTGACGGACGAGGTCGCGGCCGCTCTTGCCGAAGTGGAGAAAAAGGTCGGCAGACGCTTCGGGGACGAACACGATCCGCTGCTTCTTTCGGTGCGCTCCGGCGCAGTGTTCTCCATGCCCGGCATGATGGACACCATCCTCAACCTCGGCCTGAACAGAACCACGTTCCCCGCGCTCGCCAGACTGACGAACAACCGCTGGTTCGCCTGCGACACCTATCGCCGCTTCATCCAGATGTTCTCCGACGTGGTCATGGAAGTGCCCAAGGAAAAATTCGAGCGCATCCTGCAGGAACAGAAAAACGCCCAGGGCGTGACCCTCGATCAGCAGCTCAGCGTGGCCTCCATGGAGACGGTCATCGACCGCTACCGGGAACTGTACCGGCAGGAGGTGGGCCGCGACTTTCCCGAAGACGTGCATGAACAGCTGCTGCTCGCCATCGAGGCGGTGTTCCGCTCCTGGAACAACCATCGCGCCATCGTCTACCGCACCATCAACAAGATCGACCACAATCTCGGCACGGCCGTGAACATCCAGTCCATGGTGTTCGGCAACTCCGGCGACAACTCCGGCACCGGCGTGGCCTTCACCCGCAACCCCGCCACCGGCGAGAAGGCCCTGTTCGGCGAGTACCTGATCAACGCCCAGGGCGAGGACGTGGTGGCCGGCGTGCGCACCCCTTCCCCCATCTCCAAGCTGCATGAGGAGATGCCCGCGGTGTACGAGCAGTTCGCCGCCATCGCCGACCGCCTGGAGAAGCACTACAAGGACATGCAGGACATGGAGTTCACCATCGAGAATGGCAAGCTCTATATGCTGCAGACCCGCAACGGCAAGCGCACCGCCGCCGCCGCCCTGAAGGTGGCCGTGGATCTGGTGGACGAGGGTATGATCGACGAGAAGGAGGCTGTGTGCCGCGTCGATCCCAAGCAGCTCGACGCCCTGCTGCACCCCACCTTTGACGCCGAGGCCCTGAAGAAGGCCCAGGTCGTTGGCAAGGGCCTGGCCGCCTCCCCCGGTGCCGCCTGCGGCCGCGTGGTGTTCACCGCCGAGGAGGCCAAGGAGTGGCACGAGCGGGGCGAGAAGGTCATCCTGGTCCGCCTGGAGACCTCTCCCGAGGACATCGAGGGCATGCAGGTCTCCCAGGGCATCCTGACCGTCCGCGGCGGCATGACCTCTCACGCCGCCGTGGTGGCCCGCGGCATGGGCACCTGCTGCGTGTCCGGCTGCGGCGACATCGTGGTGGACTATGAGAACAAGAAGTTCACCCTGGCCGGCAAGGAGTACCACGAGGGCGACTGGATCTCCCTGGACGGCTCCACCGGCAACATCTACGGCGAGGCCGTGGCCACCGTGCCCGCCGACCCCGGCTCCGGCTACTTCGGCCGCCTGATGGGCTGGGCGGACAAGTACCGTCAGCTCATGGTCTACACCAACGCCGACACCCCCCGCGACGCCGCCCAGGGCCGCGCTTTCGGCGCCCAGGGCATTGGCCTGTGCCGCACCGAGCATATGTTCTTTGAGGGCGAGCGCATCAAGGCCATGCGCGAGATGATCGTCGCCGACAACACCGAGGACCGCAAGAAGGCCCTGGCCAAGATCATGCCCTACCAGCAGGGCGACTTCGAGGGCCTGTACGAGGCCATGGAGGGCTGCCCGGTTGTCATTCGCTTCCTGGATCCCCCGCTGCACGAGTTCCTGCCCACCAAGGAGGAGGACATCAAGGAGATCGCCGGCGAGATCGGCGTCACCGTAGAGCGCCTGCACGAGGTTATCGCCTCCCTGCACGAGTTTAACCCCATGATGGGCCACCGCGGCTGCCGTCTGGCCGTCTCCTACCCGGAGATCGCCGAGATGCAGACCACCGCCGTCATCAACGCCGCCATCAACGTCCAGAAGA
>USNI01000108.1 GCA_900555975.1 uncultured Desulfovibrio sp.
GACATTCCCGACATCAAAGCCGTTAAAAGTGCTCAGGTGCGCCCTGCCGAACTCAAAAAATCCCCCGAGAAGCATACTCATGTCGCCGAAGGAAAGACTCTCGGCAAGTCCCGTCATGCCGGAAAATCCCTCGGCATCGGCATGGGATCCCGTATGATACCGGGAAAAGCCTCCATAGGTAACGGCAAACGGAGTCAAAGTTCCCGCTCTGTTCTCCGCGTCGGCAAGAGCACGACGAAACCCGGCATCCGCCGTCAGATCGCCGCCCTGATTGAGCAGTCCGGCACTTGCGGCTCGCGCCTCCGTGAGCGCAGCAATGCGGGGATTCATGCGCACACTCGTCAGTTGAAGCTGCACGTCCGTTCCCGTATTTGTCAGAACACCATCATAGTAGGCGGCATATCCCTGCAGCAGACTGACGAGACGACCGGCGGAAGCCTGTCCCACGGCTCCGCTCTCATCGCTGAGAAGAGTAAATGTATCGCCGAGATACGCGCGTCCGCCCGTAATGATGTCGGGCAGCTGCGCCGTCACCACCGTACCGGCGAAGTCCCCGTTTTCCGCCGCCGTCACGGTGAGCATGGGAACATCCACCGGCGCACCCGGAGCAGGCAGGACAAAGTGAAGATTCTCAAAACCGGCGACACGGGCCACGCTGCCCTGCCAGCTGTCTACGAACAGCGTATTTCCGCTTCCCTCCGCCGATACGGGAGAAGCGCCGACAACGCCGCCGAACAGCGATGTCGAAGAGGACAGGACGGTCCCCGTTCCTATGATGACATTATTGGCCCCGGCTGCGCTCCCGGCTCCGGCCTCGCCACCATGCACATCACCCAGGACCGCGGCATTGCGGATCAGAACCGTATTGCCGCTTGCCGAACCGTTTCCGGCTTCCACAAGTCCGCCGACCACGTTTCCATCCACCAGACCTCCGCCGACCACGGCCACGATATTTTCGTCCGCAGCACTCCCCTCAACGGTTCCCGTGACGGCACCGCCCGCAACATTACCGGATACCGACGCTCCGGTTCCGACGATCACGGTATTGCGGCTCACTCTCGCAGCGACGGAACTCTCCGGAGCAAACGCTCCGCTGACGCTGCCCGCCACCGTCGCCCGGAAAACAGCTACCCTGTTGTTGACGGCCGAAGCCGTTCCCGCATCCCCCTGCACCGAAGCTCCGACAAGATTCCCCGTTCCACTTCCTCCGGTGATCGTCACGACATTGTCTTCAGCCGCCGCGGTTCCTGTATGACTGTGCACTTCACCGCCGACGACATCCCCGAACATCCCTCCGCTGATCGCGACGGTGTTTCCCTGTGCAGAAGCGTCGCCCTGCGCCACGGCATAACCGCCATAGATCAGACCGACGGCGCCGCTTCCGAGATTGACCGAATTGTCCGACGCATGCGCCGAGGCTCCTGCAGAACTTTCCCCATACGCCCCGCCGCCGATCACAAGGTCCAGCGTCGCACTACCGCCGATATTCGCACTGTTGTTCAAAGCCTCGACAGTTCCAGATCCGCCCGACATCTTTGCGTATCCGCCGAAAACCTGAACCCACTGACCGAACTTCAGCGCGCCCTCCAAAGTCACCTCGTTACCGCCGGCCACGACACTTGAGACGTAACTTCTGGCATAGCCCCCGTAAATATTGTCGTTGAATCCAGCCAGACCTCCGCTGACAAGGACACTGTTGTTCATGGCCTCTGCTCCGCCGTTACGACTCAGAGCGGAACCTCCGTACAGATCCATAGAGACGGCACCTCCGGTCACTCTTACCACGCTTCCGCTGGCTACGGCATTGCCGCCCTGGGAACGCTGACCATAGACATACCCGTAGGAATCTCCAGACGTCACTGAAGCGCTTCCATCTCCCGTCAAGTCCGAGGCGGACGCACGCGACGCCTCCATCGCCGGCACGAAAAGCACCAGAAAAAGCGACAGCAGTCCTGACGCGGCAGGACACGCTCCAGACATGAAACGAATACGGAAGACCCTTCTGATATATGTCATGAACTTCCCCCTTGTCGAATGAAAAGGACGCCGAACGTTCATCGGACTTCTTCTTCCGACTATGGAGAAAAAAAGCCGTTCCTTCCATGATATCCCCGTGATGGAACAGCCATGCCGATGAGTGCCCGCAGGTGAGGAAAACAAAAGGACACCAGAAGTGCTTCTTCATCCTCCGAGTGGAGTCTCTGCAGAAAGAATGGTTGCCGGCGTCAATGTCGGAAACACGTTCGGACGCCGGTACGAACATGTTTTTTTGCGGTACGTATTTCTCCGGACCAATGCGCGAAAAGCCCCGTCAGCAGGCACTTTTCCGGGGGGAAGCGCTTCTGTGCAGAAAAAACTTTTCCGAAAAACAAAAAAATTTTTCTCTGCGGCGTTGACAGTCTGCAAATCGTTCCTATTGTAAGGGTATGTTTTTCAGGGACGCTTTCCCAAGGAAAGAGTTCATGAGAAACTGAATCAATCATCTTTCTGCGAGATGAAGAATGTATCTTCATCCAGAAATAAAAATCATAGGAACGCTTTTTCCGAGATGATGCATTGATTCTACTTTTGGCTGGAGGTTTTTATTATGCTGCCTAGTATCTTTGGTGAAAGACTTTTCGATGAATTTTTCGGCGATCCCTTTATGCCCGCCTTCAACAGACATGATCCTCTGTTCGGCAAGAATGCCAGAAACCTTATGAAGACTGATGTACGGGAAACGGAAAACGCCTACGAGCTCGATATTGATCTGCCCGGCTTCAAGAAGGATGAAGTGAAAATCGAACTGGACGGCGGTTATCTTACCATCAGCGCCGCCAAGGGACTGGACAAGGACGAGGAAAACAAGAAGGGTCAGTATCTGCGCCGTGAACGTTACACCGGCGAGTGCAGCCGCAGCTTCTACGTCGGCGAGGCCCTTGAACCCAAGGACGTGTCCGCCACGTTCGAAGACGGCATTCTGAAACTTTCCTTCCCGAAGGCTCCGGAAAAGAAGGAACCCGAAAAGAAGACCATCGCCATTGCGTAATCCGCTGATACTCCGGTTCCGGATGCTCACCCGCTGAAGGAACCCGGAATGACAAAGGGTCGACAGAGCAATCTGTCGACCCTTTTTTCATGTCTTTCATCGGATGGAGTCCGAACGTCATTCACACCGTCGGAACATATTCCATCCGCACAGAAGCATTCTGAAAAGCGGTGCGGACGACATGATCCCGTCCGTTCCGCAGCGGCTGTCCGGGCCCGGAATCATCTGGCCGGGGATCGGAGCATCCTTCAAAGGCGCTGAATCAGCGCTCCACGTATTCCAGAAGCCCCTCTCCCTGCACAAGATTCCGCAGGAAGGCATTGTTATGTCCATGTCCGGAACAGGAGACCGTAAACGCCCCCAGGACCGGAGGGCCCAGCATGGCCATGTCCCCTATGAAATCCAGCATCTTGTGACGCACGAACTCATCGGGAAAACGCAGGCCTTCCCTGTTCAGAATGCCTTCGTCTCCGACGACGATCACGTTCTCCAGAGAACCTCCCCGGGCCAGTCCCCGACTGTGCAGGTACTCCACTTCCTTCAGAAAGCCGAACGTTCTGGCGGGAGCGATGTCCCTTTCAAAGGTCTCGGGGGTGATGTCCAGCACGAAATGCTGCTCTCCTATCACGGGGTGAGGGAAGCGTATGGTGTAGTCCACGCGGAATCCGTCGAAAGGCTCCACCGCAATGGATCGTCCGTCCTTTTCCAAAGCGTATCCGCGCATGACTCTGGCCATGCGGCGGGGCGCGTTCTGGGTACGGAAGCCGACACTGCGCAGAGCCTCCACCACGGGTCTGGCCGAACCGTCAAGAATGGGAGCCTCTCCCCCGAAAACATGCACTTCCACGTTATCCACGGCAAGACCGTTCAGGGCGGCAAGAACATGCTCTATCGTGGATACGCTGACCGTTCCGTCGCTGATCGTCGTGGCGAGTTCCGTTGTGCTCACGGCGTCGGGACGGGGCGAGAGCAGATGCACGCCGTCCCCGGAGTGAATATGAAAGACAATACCCGAATGTTCCGGCGCCGGCCGGAATTCCATACTGACTTCATGGCCGGAATGCAGGGAAACGCCCCTGCAGCTGACAGCTCCGCCAAGAGTGGTCTGGGGCATGACAAACTCCTGAATGCCCGGCGGCATCCTCCGCCGCGGCCTCCCCGGACGGGCCGGGGGCTTACACGCCTTATCGCCTCACCGCGAAAAGAAATCGATCCTTTCCGGCGAGATCGCGACCAGTGCGCATATCCATCCAGTATGCGTCCGGGCACAACGCCCGACACGCTTCGCCCTGAAGGTACCCATGCTCCATGAGCAGAAGGCCGCCTTTCTTCAGCAGGGCGCGGGCCGCCGCTTC
>USNI01000109.1 GCA_900555975.1 uncultured Desulfovibrio sp.
TATCTTCCCCACAGCGGCGATCTGCGGACGCGTCCGCTTCCATCCCGGATGGAACGTTCGCCGCCGGTAATCGCAGAGACGGTCGTGCTGACCGACGGCGAACGTTTTCTTCAAGTAAAACTTCAATTATACGCGGATGACGTAACGTTCCTTGCGCGGTTTGGCAGGGGCCTCACCGTTTTCCGCCGCATAGCCGAGAACACAGTGTCCTATGCCTTCATAGTCACCTTCGATGCCCCATTTTCTGAGCAGGGCCCGACCTTCTTCGGACTGAAACTCCTCGCGGGCGCGATGGATCCAGCAGGAGCCGACACCAACGGCATGAGCCGCCAGCATCAGATTGCCCATGACCAGAGCACCGTCTTCCCTGAAGGTGGGTCTTGATCTGTCGGCAAGCACGATCACCACTGTGGGGGCGCCGTAGAACGGATCGCCTTCAGCACCGAGAATGGAGGCATTCATTCTTGAAAGTTCAGCTATGGTTTCCTTGTCCTGAACGACAACCATCACGGGAGACTGTGCGCCGCGACCGGTGGCAGCCCAGGTGCCGGCGTCAAGAATGGCATTCAGTTCCTCATCCGTTATCTGGCGGGACTGAAACTTGCGGCAGCTGCGCCGTGTTCTGATATCCTGCAGAGTTTCCTTCATGTTCGCACTCCTGAAGAACAGCGTTGACGGAAGGGGATTGAACGATTTTCCCCTTCTCCGGAGAAAAAGAATATTCCTCTCTTTTCCTGTTTTATGCAAGAACGGCGGATCCGGGCGTTATGACCGCTCCTGCCTTCAAGCGGAAATACGGCTTTTTCTTGACAGCCCCGTCCGATCCTCTACAATACCACACACCTTCTTTTCAAGGAATCACCGAGGTTCTATGCTTCAAATCAACCTGCTTGATACCGCACTTCTGATCATTCTGCTCTTTTTCAGCATCAAGGGCCTGATCCGGGGTCTTGTTCAGGAGGTCGCCGGTCTGCTCGGCGTGGCTGCCGGCATCGTGCTTGCGCGCACGTTCAGCGCACAGCTCGCTCCCATGCTTGCGAAGTACGGAGTCTCCCACGGTTTTGCCCCCATGCTTTCCATGGCCCTGCTTTTCGTGGCAGGCATACTGGCGGTAGGTCTTGCGGCTCAGGCTCTGCACAGAATGCTGGAATCCGCCTTTGCCGGAGGCATCGACCGGATGCTCGGACTGCTGGCAGGTCTGGCCAAGGGCCTTCTTTTTGCAGGTGTCATAGGCTACATCGCCATCAGACTGCTGCCCGATGTGGACGTGGTCAGACATTCGCAGGTACTGCCGCCGCTCATGCGCTTCATCCAGGCGCTTGCCGGTTCCCTTGATCTGCATATTCCCCAACTGTAACAATCATTCCGCGCGCCGCGCCGTATTTTCATGGAGTTCATCATGAACGAGCAGGAACAGCTTCTTCGTTTTCAGGATGTCATCAACCAGCTCATCGATCCCGAAAAGGGCTGCCCCTGGGACAGGGAACAGACTCCTGTATCCATGTGCGAATATCTCATAGAAGAATGCCATGAACTGGTCGATGCCATCCGTTCCGGCAAGCCCGGACATGCCTGCGACGAAATGGGAGACCTGCTTTTCGTGCTCCTGCTCATGGCGCGCCGCTTCGAACTTGCGGGACAGTTTTCTCTCGGTGATGCGCTCAAGATGGGTGCCGACAAGATGATCCGTCGCCATCCCCATGTCTTTGAGGAAAAAAGCTGCGAAAGCATGGATGAGCTCATGAAAAATTGGGCTGCCATCAAAAAGGCCGAAAAAGAAGCGGAAGGAGAAGGGGCGAAGGGCGTCCTTTCCTCGGTTCCCTCCGGACTGCCTCCTCTCACCAAAGCCTATCGTCTGCACGCCAAGGCTGCCGGCGCAGGCTTCACCTGGGATGACGACGAGGAGGTGGAGCGTCAGGTGGAGGCCGAATGGCTCGAACTGCTGGATGCCAGAGCGTCGGGCAGCGACAAGGCCATAGAACACGAACTCGGCGACATGATATTCACGCTTGTGGAACTCGGACGCCGCATGGGCGTCAAAGCCGGCAATGCCGTGGACTTTGCCGCCAACCGCTTCCGCTCCCGCTTTGAAGGCATGGAGGCGCTCGCCCGCGAACAGGGACTCGACTTCAAGGAACTCAGCCTCGACGACAAGGACGAACTCTGGAACGAAGTCAAGGCTGCCGAACCGCACGAACAGCTTGGCAATGCCGTGGACTTTGCCGCCCCCCGTGAAAACCCCGAAGCCTGACGACTGACCCGCCTTCGCGGGACGCATGCCATGCTGCCAAACGCCGTTTCCCTGACTGTCACCAGTCTGCGTCGTCTAAGACGCCGACTCCTTGTCTGCGCCCTGGTGCTGGTCACGCTCGCTCCCTGCGCAGAAGCCAGAGAAAACAAGCAGGCTGTCTATGCGGGCTACCGTACGCTTTCTTCAAGTCTGCCCGCTCAGCGTCTCATGATTCACATGGGCGTCTGGTATCCGACGCTGCGCAAGTCCGGCACGGTGAAGGAGGGGGACTGGACCTTCCGGGCCGCCCGCAACGCTCCGATCATGGAAGGTCCCTGGCCCGTTCTCATTCTTTCCCACGACGTCACGGGGTCGGCATGGACGCATCATGACATTGCCGCGGCTCTGGCCTCGCACGGCTTCATCGTCGCGGCGCCGACCCACGACCATGACAACGGCGAGGACATGGGGCTGCTGTTCTCCGACAGGGAACTGCCCGTACGGGCCCTGCAGCTCAAGGCCGCTCTGGATCTCGTTCTCGAACATCCGCAGATCGGCAAGCAGGCCGATGCCGGACGCATCGGCTTCCTCGGTTTCGGTCTGCCCGCATCGGCAGGCCTGCTTCTTGCCGGGGGGGAAATGACGCCCGATGCATGGCCCGACTTCTGCCAAGGCTCCGAACGGCCTCCCGCAGACTCTCCTGACTCCGTCCCCGTGCCACCTGCGGCATCACAGGAGGAATCCTTCTCCGGAAGCATCGAGCAGGATCTGCGACCGGACAATGCCGTTCCTCCGATTCCGGTTCCTCAGCCGATGCCGACAACACCGCAGGCACTTCTGCAGTCGACTCTTCCCGGCGGCTCCATTCAGAACTTTCTGGTGGCTCCGGCCATGGCCGATGAGGAACTCTCGCCCGATGTCAGGGCGCTTCTGCGTCCTTCCGAAAGTCCGTGGTGTTCCCCCTTTCTCTCCTCCCGCATGGACGAACTTGTTTCAAGCATGAAGCATCGCACGCTGGAACGAGAGGAAAAAACCGTCATGCTGCGCACGGCCCTTACGTCCAGGGAACAGTTCTTCCGCCGTCTGAGCGACTCCGTTGCCCGCACCCATCAGCGACAGCTGCGCCTTGCCAGGGCACGGGCCATCCCCGCGCCCCCCGTGGCACTTCCGCTTCTGCCGCCGCTCTCGCACGACATTCCCGTGGCGGACAGCCGCTTCAGAGCCATGGCCTTCGTTTCTCCGGGCTTTTCCATGCTCTTCGACGAAAAAAGTCTTTCCGGCGTTCACCTGCCGTGTCTTTTCATCGGCGCGGAAAAGGAACGCTGGAACAGACCTTCCGAGCAGGCGGAACGCTTTGTGGCCATGATGCATGACAGACCGGAATACATGCTGCTGCATCACGCCGACGCTCAGGCTCTGCAGACGGAATGCCCCGAATCCGATCCCGCCATGCCTCTCACGTCCCTCTGCAACAGCGTCGAGCCGGAAGTTCGCGAAGCCGTTCACGTCCGTCTTGTCTCCGTGCTTCTGGAATTTTTCGACAGAGTCCTCGGCAGAGGCGACGTTCGGTAACGCTCCAGAGCCGCATATGTCACAGCCATCTCCGGATGACCCTTTTCCGCAGACAGCAGCGGCTTATCCTGCGATGACTCCGGACCCGTGTCCCCTATCATCACTGCATGACGGCGAAAGACCTCAGCCGAGCAGCCGCTCCGCCAGAGGCATGAAATCAAGGGGCCAGAACCTCTCCGGTCTCGGCTGAGGAACATCCGGTCTGTCCGCTGCCGGGCGACATGCAAGCACGGCATCCGTCCACTGCGCCGGAAAGGAATCGATGTCCAGCGCCGCACCAAGCAGCGCGCCGGCGACGGCACCGTTGGCCGCAGCATCGCCTCCCTTCATGACGGTGTCCCTTACGCCTTCGCCCGCATCCGCTGCATGTAGAAGCTGCCAGAATCCGTTGTGAAGGGCCGTAAGAACATGGCTCATGTCGTTCTGATAATCCCCGGGGCGCTTCTGCTGCGCGAAAACAAGACAGTTCTTCACCCGCAGGGCGGCCTCTTCAGTCACGGCATCGTTCCAGAGCGGAAGATATTCCGTCACCGCCAGGGCAATGTTCAGCATGACACGACGAGACCCGCTTCTCACACC
>USNI01000110.1 GCA_900555975.1 uncultured Desulfovibrio sp.
ACGCAGTTTCTCAAGATACATGGCCACGGAACTTTCCACGTCCACGCAGGGATAGGCGGAGCCGTAGAGAATCTTGTCGCGAAGCATGTAGTTGGCTGCTTCGATGTAGGACTGGGCGCCTGCGGCATGAAGGGCGTAGATGTCGGGCGAGAGGTATACGTTGGGGTAGCGGAAGGCCAGCCAGACGGCATGTTCCACCCATGGCCAGCCTGCATGGCAGAGCGCGATTTTCAGATTGGGGAAGGCCGCTGCGACGTTGCCGGCGTGAATGGGTCTGCAGAACTCATCCGTGGGACCATGGAAGCCGCCGAAGGAGATCAGAAGCGGAATATGATGTTCTTCGCAGAAGGCATAGATGGGAAAGAGCTTCTCGTCGTCGATCATGACGCCATGAAATCCCGGTTCCATGAAGGCGGTGATGCAGGGGCCGTCGATCACATAGTGCTGAAGCGTGGCTATGGTCTCCGGGCTGCTGTCGGGATGGATGCCGCAGGCGCCGAAAAACCGGTCGGGATACTGTGCGAGAAGCTCCACGAGGGATTCGTTTTCATAGCCTCTGGCATTTCTGCGGATGGAGACCACACCTTTCATGTCTCCGGCATGATCCATTTCCTCGAACAGTTTTTCCATGGATGCCTCACGCATGGAATCGGAAAGGTTCATGCCGAAATTCTTGTAGAAGTTTTTCAGAGCAAAGGGGTTGTCGGCTTCCATGTCGAACATGTTGCCCTCGCCCAGATAGGGCTGAAACGGAGGACGCAGACGAACGTCGATGATTTTCATCAGAGACTCCTTGCAAATGTTGAAAGTAAGAAGACGAAGGTCGGAAAAAGGGCGTCCGCACGGGTCAGGGGAGAGTGTGCGGACGCCGTCTGGACATCAGATCAGGCCCATCGCATACCAGAAGGGCAGGACGATGATCCAGAACAGAATCAGCGTGATCACCATCTTGATGATGCTGTACTTCATGAAGTCCTTCATGGACATGACCCCGAAGCCGAACAGCACCAGCAGATAGGCGTTTTCGTAGGGGAAGAAGACCATGTCGTTGGCGAAGAACATGCACATGAAGGGCAGCAGCGGATAGGAAATGCCGAGTCCGGTGCCAAGGGCGGCCAGCGGTCCGGGGAACATGCCCTGCATGGCGGACGGCGTCATGAGAATGTTCATGATGATGCCGAAGATGATGCACAGGAAAAGGAATACCGGGATGGGGCAACCTGTAAGCATGGGAGTGATGTAGGTGCTGATGGCGGGACCTATGCCTACGGCAGCCCCTACGCCGCCGATGCTCATGCAGGAGGCGATGAACACGATGAAGCCGAAGTTGACGGTGTCGAGGGATTTCTTTCTGGTTGCCACATCTATGCCGGGCAGGAAGAACAGCATGGGAATAATGATGAAGCCGTAGTTGATGTCAAGCTTGTGCAGCGGCTGCGTGATGATGTAGGCAAAGAGAAGAATGGTCAGAACGATGGCCTTCTTTTCCTTTGCGGTCACCTTGCCGAGGGAAGCATATTCCTTTTCAAAGTACTGAGCGCCGCCTTTGAGATAAGGAGACGGTTTGTAGATCTTGTAGAAGATATAGACGACGATGAACTGAATGATGATGAGCGGCAGGTTATAAACGGTGAGCGTCCACCAGCTCATGTCGAAATCCTTGACCACCATCTTGACGCCGCCGCCCCAGAGTCCGACGGTCACGGGGCTGTAGATGAAGTTCAGGGCCGCGGTGGAAACGATCTGCGCCACAATCATGATGAGGATGCCTTCGCTGGTATTTTCCAGCTTCAGGGCTTTGACCACGCCGTAGCAGAGCACGATGGTGACCATCCAGCCGTTGGTGAAGGATACGACCATGACCACGAGTCCGGCAATCATCAGGGCCATGAGAAGCTTGAGCAGGCTGCCGTGGCATTTGGTTCCGGCCCAGAGCACGATACGGTTCAGCAGACCGCTTTCGTCCAGGGCATTGGCGAAGATCATGCCGCCGACGATCATGAACATCATGAAGTTTCCGGACCAGATGCCGAGTGCCGTGGACGTGGGAACCGTACCCGTGATGACGTAGGCGACGGGCAGGAGCAGACCGACAAGCATGTTCGGCAGCAGTTCGAACGCTGCCAGAAGAATGACGAAAATGGTGGATACCAGAAATTCCCGCATGGGTGCGGGGAAGGCCTCGCTCGCAGGAATGAGCTGTATGCCGAGGGGCAGCAGCACGGTGACGAGCCACTTCATCCATGTGAAGACTTGAGTATTCATATTGCCTTGCCTCAGAAAGAATGTATGGGAACGGGTTGTGTCGAAAGATGCGGGCATACGAATCCGAAGATCACCGGTGCCTTTTCAGCGTTGATGCCTGAAGGAAACCGCGTATCCGGTGCCGGATACCCGCGTCTTGAATCCACAGTTTAAAGACCGAGGAATCGTGCTGCGTTTTCTCCGAAAACGAGGGGTCTGACTTCTTCGCGAAGCTGCTTTTCGTACCCTTCCTTAGCCCCTTTAAGGGGCATGATGGGGTAGGCTGAGGAGAAGATGACTCTTTCACGCAGCAGATAGTTGGCGGCCATGGCATAGTCCGTCATGCCGGGAGAACGGAGCATGTAGAAGTCCGGAGCGAGATAGACGTTGCGACGGTTCAGAGCGATCTGACATACCTCCGTGACATACGGCCAGCCTCCGTGCATGAGCGCTATGTTCAGACGGGGAAAGGCTGCGGCGACGTCGTCAATGAGTTCCGGGGCGTAGTAGCGCAGGGAGCGCGTCATGATGCCGCCGAAGGTGAATACCAGGGGAATGTGTTTTTCCTGACAGTAGTCATAGAGAGGAAAAGCCCAGGCGGTATTGACGAGCCAGGGAGTTTTGTCCTGTCCGGGTTCCATGACGATGCCGGTGCAGTTTCCGTTGACTGCGAAGCGTTCGGTTTCGGCAATGGATGCCCCGATATCCTGGACGTCGATGCCGGCAAGACCGATGATCCTGTCGGGATATTCGGCGATGAGCGCTTCGAGATCTTCGTTGCGGCCGTCGGTTGCCTTGCGAACGGGCACCACCAGCTTGTCAATGCCTGCTTCGTCGGCCTCCTTGAGCAGCAGGGGCATGGAATACTGCGTGGCGGAAGGCGATATGGGAGCGTCTACACGAAGCATGCTCTCGCTGTTGAGATGTTCAAGCGCAGCCGGCGTGAAGAAGCTGTCCTTATAGGCAGGAAACGGGGCGCGGACTCTGAAGTCGATGACCATGACGTATCTCCTTTCAAAAAGATCTTTTTTAGAGTCCGACGGTCGTCATGACGAGAGGCAGACCAAGGACCAGCATGGCGATGATGGCGGCGATGCAGCCGCAGATGCCGGCTCTGAAGGCGCGGCGTATACCCACCCATTCGCCGTTGGCAAACGACAGGGCGCCGACCGTGGAGGCTGCGGGCGTGGCATAGGCTGCGCCTGCGGCAAGGAAGGTGAGGATGGAAAATCCCACGGGATTGATGCCGGTGCTCTGGCTGAGGTTCCAGATGAGGGGGATGGCAATGAGCACGATGGTCACGTTGTGGGTGAACTGCGTCATCACATTGATGAAGATCATGAACCCGGCAAGGAAGAGAAGAATATTGCCGTTGCCGACGAAGCTGTGCAAGGCGTCGCTGAGCACCCTGCTCAGACCGGCGCCGTCGCAGCTCAGGGCCGCGGACACGGGGATGGAGGCCGCCAGCATCCAGATGACGTTCCAGTTGACGCCGGAAGCGCAGCTGTGGAAATCGAAAACCGGTTCGCCGTCCACGCGGAGGAAGGAAAGTACGCCGAGAATGACGACCATGGCGACGACCATGTTGAACTTGCCGAAGAAGGCGGCAACGGCGGTTCCGGACGGAAGGATGTTGGGCAGAAACATCAGAAGCAGAAAGATGATGAGCGCCCAGGCGGCAATGAGCTGCCTGCGTCCGATGTGGATCTGGGAACTGATGGTGTCGAGATATTCCGGAGTGAGATTGGCAAGACGGGAAATGTCGGGCCGGAACACGAAGCGTATGATGAGGGTGTAGAGAAGAAGCGTGGCGATGCACACCGGCATGGCGATGGCGATGACGGAAATGTTGCTGATGACGGCGGTTCCGGCTGAGAGGTCATTCAGAGCACTGATGCCCATGAGGTTCTGTCCGGCCCAGGGCTTGCAGGCAAAGGAGAGAACGCCGGCCATGTAGACGCCTGCGAGAAGATAGGCGGGATAGTCGTCGCCTTTTTCCATGTCGATGTCGTGGAACATGGAGTAGAGAATGCCTGCAATGAGGAAGGCTGCAGGCACGCCGTCCACAAGAAAACC
>USNI01000111.1 GCA_900555975.1 uncultured Desulfovibrio sp.
TTCATTTTGCATGGAGCCATCATGCTTACCGATTCCCAGATCGCCCGTCTGCTCGACATCGCCAACGCCGGCTGCCACAAAGGCATGGTTCTGGAGGCACGCACCATCTATGACGGCGTGCTTGCGCTGCGCCCCGGTCATGTGCCTGCCCTCATAGGCCAGGCGCTCAGTCATGTCGTCATCGGTGAATACGACAAGGCCGAAACCCTGCTTCGCAACGGTGTTCTTGCCGATCATCCCGATGATCCCGACGCCAGAGCCATGCTTGGACTCTGCCTCTCCCTGGCCGATAAAAAGGACGAAGCCCGGGACATTCTCCAGCCTCTGTCCGAAGAGAACAGCAGCGCTTCCGCACTTGCCCGCTCGCTTCTGGAGCAGATGGAGCAGGCCTAGGTCCGGAACTCATGCAGGGAGATGATTCATGGATGCCGTCTCCATCAGCTCGTCAACCCGTCTCCTGGAGGCCTTCGAACGCATGGGGGCCTCGCAGGGTGAAGGGCTGGTCAGCTCCGGCCCGTCTCCCGTGCCGACGGAGCTTGCACGGACCTTCGAGCATCTCATGGAACAGGCTCCGTCCGAACTCCAGCCGACCGCGGAGTCTTTGCCGGGGCAGTCCCCGGCCGTGCAGAGTGCGGACGTCCTCCCGGACAGTGATCTCCCAAAGGAGGTCTCAGCCGTGGACAACACGACCGGAACGGAACATGCCGTCACCATGCCGTCGGATCCCCCGCTCATGAGTCCGTCCGAACTCTACAGGCTCCAGTTTCAAGTAGCCATGCTCAGACTTCAGGCCGATACAGGCTCGCAAGTCTCCCAGAAGACGACGCAGGGGCTGGACTCCCTGCTCCGCAATCAGTCCTGACAAGGAAATGCCGCCATGCAGACTTCCCGATTCGTTTCTTTTTCCGCTCTCCGCCGCGCTCTCTGTCTTGTCTGCGTTCTGGCCGCGCTTCTGCTCACGGGCTGCAAGGCCGAAATTTATCAGGGTCTCTCTGAAAATCAGGCGAACACCATGCTCTCCGTGCTTCTGCGGCACGGCATCGCCGCGGAAAAAATCGCGGCCAAGAGCGATTTCAGCATTGCCGTCGAAGAAAAGCAGATCGTTCAGGCTCTTGAAATCCTTCGCGAAAACAGTCTTCCCCGCGAAGACTTCCAAAGTCTCGGACAGGTGTTTTCCGCTCAGGGCATGATTTCCTCCACCACGGAAGAGCAGGCGCGTCTGGCCTACGCGCTTTCTCAGGAACTCTCCGACACCTTCTCCCGCATCGACGGCGTCCTCACGGCTCGAGTCCATGTCGTGCTCGGACAGACCGATCTTGCCACGGGCAACGTCACCCCTCCCAGCGCTGCGGTCTTTCTGAGACACACTCCCGAGTCCCAGGCGACCCGCCTCATCTCCCACATCCGCGAGCTGACCGCGAACGCCGTTCCGGGACTCATGCAGGACAAGGTTTCCGTCATGCTCGTGCCGGTTCGGGAAACCGTCAGCGTCCCCATGCCCGACAAGGAAGCTTCCGCCGACGACGACAGACTCTATCTGATGGCGGCTCTGGCTGGTCTTCTGGTTCTGGCATGCGTCGGACTGGCGGCGACGACGATTCTGTACGTGCGCAGCCGCAGGAACAAGACTCCTCAGTCGGAAAGGTAGGTCATGGATCATCGTTTTCTTGCCGAGACGCTTGTCCGCAGGCCCCGGCTGTTCCGGGCCATGCTGACATTCAATCAGGATGTCTATGCCCCCGTGCCCGGCGCGCTGAGCGGCCTTGGCCATCCCCTGTCCGATCTCTGGCGTCGCGAAGACTTCCGAAGGGCATGGCCCGTCCGTCCGACGGAGGAAGGATACTGGAACTTTTCCGAGGAGTCGCAGAGAATAGCCCTGCTCGATGCGGCAACCATCGCCAGACTCGGTCTTTTTTTCAGCGCGGCCGTCCATGCAGGAGAAATTGCCCGTGTCATTGCACGCGACGAGGTTCTTCAGCTGCGGACAAGTCTCGGTGCGGACGTCGTCTCCTATGCTCTGAAACGGGGTCGCTATCAGGTCGGAGGACTGCGAAGCGTCCTGCAGTTTCCCGAAGTTTGCGGACCGCTTTCCATGCGGGTGAAGGAAGTGTCCGCCCTGTCCCTGTCAGCGCTGCGCTCGGAATGGCCCGGGGAGCTTCGTCGCATGGCCGACGACCGTTTTCCGAAGGCGGCATCTGCTGACGCCGACGTTCCCGTTCTCCGCAGAGAACAGCGCTCGGCTCTGTGGTTCACCATAAAAAAACTTCTTCTCAGAGAGGTGGCGCCGGAATGGACACAATGTTTCGACTGAACGAAGGATCCGTGCGTCCCGCCGCTGGAACTAAAATTCTCAAGGCCGGAGAATACGGCCTTCTGCTGGAAGCGGACGCTCTGCTTGCCGCCGCTCGGGAAAAGGCGGCCGACATGGAGAAAAAAGCGCAGGAAGCCTACGAACAGAAGCGTGAGGAAGGCTATCGCGACGGCATGGAGGAAGGCAAGCTCGAACATGCGGAAAAAATGATGGAAACCATCCTGAGTTCCGTGGAGTTCATCGAAGGCATCGAGGATACCCTTGTCAGCGTGGTCAACCAGGCCATACGAAAAATCATCGGAGACATGGACGATCGCGAGCGCATCGTACGCATCGTGCGCACGGCACTGAACACGGTGCGCGGCCAGCAGAAGGTGACGGTACGCGTCGCTCCGGCCGACGAAGCCCTCGTCTCGGAGGCTCTCGCCGCCATGACCGCCGGCTCATCGGGCAGCGCCTTCCTCACCATAGTGGCCGACGCCAGGCTCCCCCGCGACTCCTGCATTCTGGAAAGCGAGCTTGGGGTCGTGGATGCCAGTCTTGAAACGCAGCTGAAGGCTCTGGAACACGCGTTCCACAGCAAGATACGTCAGTAACGCGGTGGAGATCAGCCATGGCCTTTGAATATATCGGCGCCCTGCTGGAAGAAGCGGTACAGACGACCACTCCCGTCGACGTGCGCGGCCGGGTGGAACAGGTCGTCGGAACCATCATCCGGGCGGTCGTGCCCGGCGTGAAGGTGGGAGAGCTGTGCATTCTCCGCAATCCCTGGGAGGACTTCACCCTCAAGGCCGAAGTCGTGGGCTTCGTGCGCAATGTGGCGCTGCTCTCGCCTCTGGGAAGCTGTCAGGGCGTCTCTCCTGCCACGGAGGTCATTCCCACGGGAGAAATTCTTTCCGTTCCGGTGGGAGACGAACTTCTCGGACGGGTGCTTGACGGTCTCGGCCAGCCCATCGACGGCGGACCGGCGCTCAAGACGCGTCATCACTACCCCGTCTTTGCCGAAGCGCCGAACCCCATGACGCGCAAGATCATCAGTCGTCCGCTTACCCTGGGACTGCGCGCTCTTGACGGCATGCTCACCTGCGGCGAAGGACAGCGCATGGGCATCTTCGCTGCGGCAGGCGGCGGTAAATCCACCCTGCTCTCCAGCATCATCAAGGGCTGCTCCGCCGAAGTGTGCGTTCTGGCCCTCATCGGCGAACGAGGCCGCGAAGTACGGGAATTCATCGAAAACGATCTTGGAGAAGAAGGTCGGAAAAAAGCCGTGCTCGTGGTATCGACCTCCGACCGTTCCTCCATGGAAAGACTGAAGGCGGCCTATACTTCCACGGCCATTGCCGAGTATTTCCGGGATCAGGGCAGAAGCGTGCTGCTCATGATGGACTCCGTTACCCGTTTCGGCCGTGCTCAGCGAGAAATAGGTCTGGCCGCCGGAGAACCTCCCACCCGTCGAGGCTTTCCCCCCTCGGTCTTTTCCGAACTGCCCAAGCTCATGGAACGCGCAGGCAATTCCGACAAGGGCTCCATCACGGCCCTGTACACGGTTCTGGTGGAAGGCGACGACATGACCGAACCCATCGCCGACGAAACCCGTTCCATTCTTGACGGACATATCGTTCTTTCGCGCAAGCTTGCGGCACGCAACCATTATCCGGCCATAGACGTTCAGGCCAGCGTCAGCCGCGTGATGAACGCCATCGTCAGCAAGGAGCACAAGAAGGCCGCACAGAGACTGCGGCAGATACTGGCCAAGTTCGCGGAAGTTGAACTTCTCGTCCAGATAGGAGAATATAAGAAAGGCGCGGACAAGGAAGCCGATGATGCGCTGGCCCACATCGACAAGGTGAATGCCTTTCTCAAGCAGGGGCTTGGTGAGAAAAGCACCTTCGAGCAGACGCTGGAAGGTCTGTTCGAGGCGGTTCGCTGATCGTGGAATCATATCCTCTCGAATCGCTGCTCACGGTGCGCCACTACCGGGAGGAAGGAGCGAAGCGGCGGG
>USNI01000112.1 GCA_900555975.1 uncultured Desulfovibrio sp.
GCGTCGCTCAGGGGACCGAGGACGATCTGTCCGAGGGAAAGCCCCAGCAGACAGGCCGTGATGCTGAGCTGCATCTGCGAGGCGCTGCTGGAAAGTTCGGCGGTCATTTCCGGCAGGGCCGGAAGGTAGAAGTCCGTGCACAGGGGACCCATGGCGGCAAGAAAGCCGAGAATGGACGCCATGAAAAGGCGCGCCCCGGTACTTTTAAAGGGTGAATCAGACATGAACACTCCGTGGGACGAAAGGGACCGATTATGGCTCGGCACAGCTCGTCCGCGCCCTCCAAGACGCGGACTCGGAATACATAGAGGGGAAACGGCGTTTCGTCCAGAGGTTCGGGAGCGCTTTTCCGCGAGAGTCTTTTTCGGAACGCCGGGACAACCCCGCCCTGCCCTGCGCGGTGCGTCGGAAGGCGTTTCTTCCGGTCACCGGGAGATACGCGCATTCCGGGACGGACTCACGACGGCTTTCTGATGCCGTGACGACGGAGCTTGTCATAGAGCGTGGAGCGCTTGAGTCCGAGCAGTTCCAGCACGCCTCCGCGGCCGTCGATGCGCCAGGAGCAGTGTTCCAGCGCACGGGACAGATAGATTTTTTCCATCTCGTCCAGATCGGGCCAGCCGGAGTCGTCATCGGGGATGAGTCCGGAGAGCGCGTCGGAAGAGCGTTCCGCGCCGCCCAGCCCCACGGCGGGAAAGCTCACGGTCTTTCCCCCGGAAAGCACCACGGACTGTTCCACCACGTTGCGCAGTTCGCGCACGTTGCCCGGCCAGTCGTAGCGGCGCAGCTTCTCCTGCACGTCGCGGGAGAAGTCCGGCACGCAGACCCGTCCGTGCAGACGCGCGAAGAAATGCAGATAGTATCGTGCCAGCGTGAGAATGTCCTCCGGTCTCTCGCGCAGGGGCGGGATGCGCAGACAGATGACGCCGATGCGGAAAAAGAGATCGCGGCGGAAACGCCCTTCGGCCACGGCCCGCACGACGTCGCGGTTGGAGGCGGTGATCAGCCTGAAGTCGGCGTGCACGGGCGTGACGCCGCCGACCCGGTAGAAATGATGTTCCTGCACGGCCCTGAGAAGCTTGGCCTGCACGCGGGGACTGGCCTCGGTGATCTCGTCGAGAAAGAGCGTGCCGTCATGCGCCTGCTCCATGAGGCCGGTCTTGGAGGCATAGGCTCCGGTGAACGCGCCCTTCTCATGTCCGAACAGCTCGCTCTCCAGAATGTCGTCGCCGAGACTGGCCGCATTGACGGTGACGAGCTTGCCCCTCCGGCCGCTCTTTTCGTGGATGCGCCGCGCAACGAGTTCCTTGCCCACGCCGGATTCCCCGACGAGCAGCACCGAAGCCTCGGTGGGAGCGGCCAGATCGACGCTGCTCAGAAGTTCCTCCATGCGCGGCGAGGCGCATATCAGATCGCGGCATGCGCCCTCCTTTTCCCGGACGTCCTCGCCGCGTTCGGCGTGCATGACCTCCCATGCGAGCATCCTGCCGAGCTTCTCCAGAAACTTCTCCTCGATCAGCTCGCGTCTCGACGACATGCTCCCGTAATGCACGAGCGCGTACATGCCCGTGGGACGACAGTCCACGGGCACGCCGAACAGAATGTCCCCGCTCGCTCCGGAAAACGACGAGAGCTGCCAGCCCTCCATGATGAGCGGAACGCCCTCCATGACGAAATTCGCCAGATCCCTGAGTTCCGCGATTCTGGCCCTGTCCTCGGCGTCCGTGCGCTGATCCTGACGATGCACGGCCACAAGCTCCAGATCGGCATCCGGCCAGGCGCGCCGGAACAGCCAGCTCTCCCCGGCCTCCCACAGACGGGCGGACTCGGCAAGCAGCATGCGGAAAAATCCGGTGACGTCCTTGACCCCCGACAGGGAGGCCAGACTCTTCTTGTACTCCTCCAGAAGATATTCCGGCGAGGGCGAGGCACTGCGCTCTTCCCGGAGATCGGCGGGTATGAGCTCCAGAAGCTCGGCGGGCCAGTAGAAGTTCCTGAGCTGCGGATACAGCGGCCACGCCTTCAGCGCGAACGAGAGGGCGTGCTCCCTGTCGCCGCGCGCGTAGCTGAGCGCCCCCTGCGCCAGTCTGGTCTTGGCCAGCTCCAGAGCGGCCCCGATCTGCGAGAGCACCTCGGCGCTGTCCGCAAAGTACTGTGCCGCCCGGTCGGCATCCCCTCCGGCAAGCAGCATCCTCTGCCCTTCAAGACGCTTCGCCACGCCCTGAAGCAGACGGTTCGGACCCTTGATGCAGCGCTGAAGCTCATCCGAAAGATCATAGCAGGGCACGGGCGGAAAACCGGCCGTCTCAAAGGCCATGAGACACTCAAGCAGCGCGTTGCCCAGATACACCGGCCGCTCCGCCTCGGAAAGCGCGCCCTGCAGCACGGCATAGGCCGCCGGCAGATTGCCGCACAGAATGTGATAGTGCGCCAGATGCCGGGAGTTGGCCACCCAGCTGACGATGTCGCTCTGGGGCGAACTGCCGTCCTTGGCGCTGTCAAGCTGCTCGATGGCTCTGTCGAGCTGGCCCGTGCGCAGATACAGCGCCGCAAGCTGACCGCGCAGGGAACGCACGAGCTGACTGTCGCTTCTCAGGGTACGGCGGCGCAGCTTGGCCTGCAGTATGCTTCCCGCGTATTCGAAGTCGCCGCGGCAGGACACGGCATGGCTCCACTGCCGTCCGTAGAACATCTCGAGCATGCGGTGCCCGTTCTTCTCCTCCTGCTGAACGGCGATGAGAAGAAAGGTCGCCGCCTGACGGAAATTGCCCTCGATGAGATGATACAGCCCGAGATAGGGCACGGCCTTCATGAGCAGCGTCGTGCTGTTGCTGTTCTCGACGTAGAAGGCACCGCGCGCCATGACGGCATGAAACACGGCGTTGTTGTGCAGGGGCGTGTTGGAAACGTTGACCGTGCCCACCAGAAGCTCGGAAAGCGCAATGAGTTCCGGATCCTTCGAACAGCGGGCAAAGCCCAGTCCCTTGAAGAGAAAAAGCGGCAGCGCCTCTATGCTCACGCCCGCGCCCACGATCATGTTCTGCGCGCGCATGCATATGGCGCAGCAGCGGGCGAAGTCGCGGTTCTCCGGCTTTCTGCCGTCAAGACCGAGCATGCAGCGCACAAGCAGCAGACAGATGGCGTTCACGCAGCGCGACGGCGCCGTGTCGACGACGCCCACGCCGAACACGAGCAGTTCCTCAAGCGCCTCCAGCTCCCTGCCTGCGGCGGCAAGCTTGAGAAAGCCCATGAAGCCCCTGCGGAAGGGCAGCTCCGCAAGGGATGCGGCGCAGTCCGCGTGCTCCGCCATGACCTCATGCAGACGCAGATGACGGCACATTCTCGTCCGCCTGCCGTCGAGACGCCGTCCGCCCCGGTTCAGGGGCAGCACGGCCGAAGGCCAGGGAAGCACGTGCTGCAGCACTTCGGCGTCGAAGTCGCTGCCGAGCAGATCCTCCAGAAGCTCCCGGAAGCCGGAAGCCATCAGCTTTTGCAGGTCATATGGCATGGATACCTCCATCCGTCCGGAAAACCGCATGTCATTCGGACAAAAATCATACGAGATACCGGACAAAACTGTCAATTCTCTCCCGGTGTATTATTTAAATCTTGTTAATTCAATATGTTATATCATGGCACGGTTTTTGCTACTCCTTTTCCGATCGTCAGATCTCAGATGACACAACAAATGCGAGGACAGGTTATGGGCAGATATGCAACATCCATGGAAAGCGATCTTCTCTGCATAGGCGGCGGCATCGCCGGTCTGATGGCAGCCATACGCGCCGCAGAATCGGGACTGAGCGTCATCGTCGCGGAAAAGAGCGACTCCCGCTACAGCGGCGCAGGCGCTTCGGGCAACGATCATTTCCAGTGCTACATTCCCGAATATCACGGCAACGACATCGACGCCTGCATCGCGGAGCTGCAGAGCGGTCAGCAGAAGACCATCCGCTCCATGAAGTTCATACGCACATGGATGGAACGCTCCTATGAGGTGGTCCGTCTCTGGGATGAATGGGGCATTCCCATGAAGTACAACGGTCACTGGGAATTTGCCGGACACGGCATGCCCGGCGACAAGCTCAATCATCTTCACTACGCAGGCAAGAATCAGAAGCTCGTGCTCACCGAGCAGGCCGTGAAGCGCGGCGTGCGCATCATAAACAGAGTCATGTGCTACGACATTCTCCGCGACGAACAGGGCGCCTGCGGTGCGCTCGGCATCAACACCCGCACCGGCGAACACGTCACCTTCCGCGCCAAGGCCGTCTTCTGCGGCACCGGCGCCACCATGCGTCTCTATCC
>USNI01000113.1 GCA_900555975.1 uncultured Desulfovibrio sp.
GCGGGGACGCAAGACGCCTCTGCTGCTTTCCCTTGCGGTGTTCATCGTCGCTTCCTTTCTGTGCAGCCGGGCGTCGGGCGTCGGCGAGCTTATCGTGCTGCGTTTCGTGCAGGGGCTTGCCGGCAGCGGCGGCGTCGTGCTTTCCCGTGCCATTGCCTGCGATCTGTTCCGCGGCACGGAGCTGACCAGATTCTTTTCCCTGCTCATGCTCATCAACGGCGTGGCCCCCATCTTCGGACCCGTCATCGGCGGTCAGATCCTGAGCCTTTCCAGCTGGGCGGGCATCTTCGTCTTTCTCGCCCTCTGCGGGGTGGCGCAGTTTTCGCTCGTGGCCTTCGGATGCCCCGAAACCCTGCCTCCGGAGCGCCGCGTGCAGGGCGGCATGGGACAGTCCATCCGTGCCATGTTCCGTCTGTTCGGCAACCGCGTCTTTCTGGCCTACATGCTCATTCAGGGCTTCGTCATGGCCGGATTCTTCGGCTACATCTCCGCATCGCCCTTCGTGCTTCAGAACATCTACGGCCTTTCCGCCCAGCATTACGCCCTCTGCTTCGGACTCAACGGCTTCGGCATCATGATCTTCGCCCAGATCACCGGCAGGCTCTGCATGGCCTGGGGCGACAGAACCGTGCTCGGCATGGGCGTGGCGCTTTCCCTGCTGGCATCCTGCGCCGTGGCCGTGGTCAGCGCGCTGCATCTTCCGGCGCCGTTCATGATCGGTGCGCTGTTCCTGTTCGTTTCCTGCATCGGCATCACCACGACCACGAGCTTCTCTCTTGCCATCGCCTCCCAGAAGGAAGGCGCGGGAAGCGCGTCCGGCCTGCTCGGCGTGACCTCCTTCGTGTTCGGCGCCGCGGCCTCCCCGCTCGTGGGACTGGGCGGCGCGGAAACCGCTCTGCCCATGGCCGCCGTGGCGGTACTCTCCAGTCTGCTCGTGCTCTTCTTCTTCCGCATGGCGGGCCGGAGATCGCGGAAGACGAAGGCGGCGTGATCGCCTTCCGACGACGGCGTTCGCACGCCGTCGTCTCCCCCCTGTCATGAAACAGAGGGAGCGGCTTCCATGCGGAAGCCGCTCCCTGCACGGGCGTGCCGCGGAGGCGGAGCCTGTATGGACGTCCGTGTCCCGGACTTGTCACGGACGGCGCCGCGTCCGCGCTGCGGAGACGGTACCGGCGTCGCAGGATGAGGCGTGCATGACATGCACGGCGCATCCCAGTCACGGATCGAAGGCGCGGATCAGCCGTCCGGCGTTGACCGGACTCGATTCGTCCGCCACGCTCACGCCCACGAGCGCTTCCTCCATGGGACCGCGCAGTCCGGCGTCGTCGCGCGGAGAGGCGTTCCACAGCGTGGCCGGCAGCACCTGATAGAAGCTCAGACGACCGTTTTCCACCTTCAGACAGTGCATGAGCGAGCCGCGCGGTGCTTCCGTCAGCGAAAATCCCTCGGCATTCTGCAGCGCCGGCAGAGGTTCCCAGGCGCGTTCTCCCGGTTTCAGCGCGTCGAGCCAGGATTCCATGGCGTCGGCCACGAACCATGTCTCTTCGGCGCGGGCCAGATGTCGGCCCATGATGGAGAACACGAACGTTTCTCCGAGATCCCGGAACCGGCGCGCCCGCACCCCGAGATGACGCAGCGCCAGTTCCCGGCCTGCGGGGGAAAGTTCCAGATTGCCGATCCAGAGACGCGCGTGCGGACCCACTTCCATGGGCATGCCGTCGTAGCGCGCGGCCTTGGAAAAGCTGTAGGCGCCGCGCTTGTCCAGATCCACGGCGAACGTCGGCGCGCTGAAGGGACTGCCCCCGGATGCGGCCGTGAACCAGCTGTAGCGCACGTTTTCCACGATCTTGTCCGGATCGAAGGGCAGTTCCCGTCCGCCCGCCCATATGCCGGCCCGAAGTTCCTGTTCGCCCGTGTCAGGATGCGGGAACACCCCCATGCACATGGCGCTCGCCCAGCCTCTGCCCATGTGCGCCAGATCGTCGTAGACTTCCGAAAGCATGTAGATCAGCGGCAGATAGCGCTGTTCCACGAAGGCGCGCACCTTCTTCAGACGGCTGCGGCATTCCTGAATCTGTCCGGCCGAGGCCGTGGCCGCAGTCCCGCCCGGCACGATGCCGTGCACATGCGGCATGCGTCCCCCGAAGATCGCCGCCATTTCATGGCACAGCGCGCGGATGTCCAGAGACTCCAGATACTGATCGAGCATCATGCGCGTTCCCGCCTCGCCCAGCCTGAGATCCGGCTTCTTCTGACGCGGCGAGAACGGCGGCGTGGACGGCCCCTGAAAGAAATCCTGACTGGAAAGCTGATAGAAGCTCAGAATGTGCGACTGAAGAAAGTTCGCCCCCTGCATGAGATTGCGCAGCAGCTGTGCCTGTCCGGGCGGCGTGAAGCCGGCGGCATCCTCGATGGCCGCGCACGAGGCCAGCGCGTGCGACACCGGACAGACGCCGCAGATGCGCTGGACGATCTGCGGCGCGTCCATGGGATCGCGTCCGAGCAGTATGGTCTCGAAGCCGCGGAACATCCCGCCGGTGAGCCAGGCGTCCTGAACGACGCCGTCCGAAACGTCTATCTTCGCCTTGAGATGCCCCTCGATGCGGGTGATAGGATCAATGGCTATGGATACGGCCATGGTGTTTTCCTTGCTTTCGTTGCAGTGTCCCGGCATCCGGGCCGGGTCCGGCCTACCAGAGGTTCTTCCGGTAGAAGGGCGACTGACCGTCGGGGAAGTCGGGCTGCACGCATCCAATGCACAGGGCGTTTTCCACGCACCAGTTCACGCGGTCGTTCCAGCGGCGCAGGGGCGAGTCGCACCAGGCTCCCGGTCCCTTGCAGCCCAGACCATAGCGGCATCCGGCCTTGTCCGGAAAGCTTCCGGCCATGCGTCCCTCGTCGAAAAGATACAGGTAGGGACAGTTCTCATGCGTGGTGCTGCCGTAGAACGCCTTCGGTCGGGACCATGCGTCCAGCGTGGACGCAACCTCGCGGACGCCTCCGGCCAGTCCCCTTCTTTCCACGGCGTCCAGAAGAATGAGTATCGTGCCCACCATCCAGTCGGGATGCGGAGGACAGCCGGGAATGTTGATCACGGGCGTGCCGATGCCCTTTCTGCGGAAGAAGTCCTGCACGCCCATGGCGCCGGTCACCGCGCCTCTGGCCGCGCTCACCCCGCCGTAGGCCGCGCAGCTTCCCACCGCGAGCACCGCGGCCGCGTGCGGAGCCAGTCTCTCCAGCATGACGGACAGGGGATATTCCTCGTGGCCGGCCTCCCCGATGACGCAGAACCGTCCCCCTTCCTCCTCGGACACGGCGCCTTCCTGCACCAGAAGAAAACCGCCGTCGTTTTCCGCGGCCGAGCGCAGCATGAATTCCATGGCTCCTTCGCCTTCGTCGGCCATGAGCGTGGGATGGAAGTCCATGCGTATGATCTGAAGAAGCACGTCCGCAATGCGCGGATGCAGACTGTTCAGTATGGAAACCGAACAGCCCGTGCAGCCCATGCCCTGAAGCCAGAACACCGGCGGTCGCACGGCCGTGAGCGTCTCGGCAAGGGCCTGGCTCACGCAGGGGGAAAACGTGCGCGTCACGCCGGCCAGCGCCGCGGTCAGAAGCGCGGAACGCAGAAAGTTCCGCCGTCCGAGCGGTCGCAGCGGGGAAGATACGTCCTTGTCCATGATGCCTCCTTGCGGCGTGACCGGATGACGCCGATGGTTCAACCCTGACGCAGCCTCCGTGATTGAACCATGATTTTCCCGCGCCCTGCAGAAACGCCTTCTCCGACGCTGTCGCGCCGCCAAAAGAGATCGCCGTCTCCTTCCGCTCCGGCCCCGGGAGAAGAAGCGGATTCCCGGCGCCGGCGCGACCGCCGCGGGCCGTCCGGCCGGGAGGGCGTCTGCGTCGCGTCCTCCGTCACCGGAGTGGCACGAAAACTTTTCCGCATCTTATTGACAATCGTTCTCATTATTGTTATTTCAGAATCACCAGTGCATTTGAGGAGCAAATATGCCCAAAACAAGAATGACGAATCAGCGCCGGATCATTCTTGAGGAACTGCGCAGGGTGGACACTCATCCCACGGTCGATGAGCTGTACACCATCGTCAAGGCCCGCATGCCGCACATCAGTCTGGGAACGGTCTACCGCAATCTGGACCTTCTGGCCGATATGGGCGAAGTGCTGCGGATCGATTCCGCGGGGAATATGCGTCGTTTTGACGGAAGAGTGGAGCCTCATCGCCATGTGCGCTGTCAGGTGTGCGGCCGCGTGGCCGACGTATTCACCGACGGCAA
>USNI01000114.1 GCA_900555975.1 uncultured Desulfovibrio sp.
GAGTAAGCGTGAGCGCCACCACGCCGGAAATGACGACGGCCATGGCAATGGTCACGGCAAACTGTCTGTACATCACACCGGCCAGTCCACCGAGGAACCCCACGGGAATGAACACCGAACACAGAACGAACACGATGGCGATAACGGCGGATGTGACTTCGTTCATGGCCGCCGCCGTGGCTCCGGCCACATCCAGTCCTTCCGTACGCAGCACGCGCTCCACGTTTTCCAGAACCACGATGGCATCATCCACCACCATGCCTATGGCCAGCACAAGAGCAAAGAGCGTCAGCGTATTGATGGAGAAATCCAGCAGGTACACGCCGGCAAAGGTTCCGACCAGCGCGATGGGGACGGCAAGACAGGGAATGAGCGTCGCACGCCAGTCCTGAAGAAAAAGATAGACGACGGCAAATACGAGCAGCATGGCCTCCACCAGAGTTCGCACAACCTCCTCCACGGAAAGGCTTACGAATATGGTGGTGTCATACGGCACGATGTAGTCCATGCCCGCAGGGAAAAGTTCTGACTGCTCTTCCATGTAGGCCGCCACGTTTTTTGCCGTATCCAGAGCATTGCTGCCCGGTGCGAGAAATATGGCCAGAGGAACGGCGGTTGCCCCGTCGATGGCGCAGGCGAAGTTGTAGGTTTCCGCGCCGAGTTCCACGCGGCCGACATCACGAAGGCGAAGAACTCCACCCTCGGGAGAAGCCCGCAGAATGATGTCGCCGAACTGCTCTTCCGTCACGAGACGCCCCTGTCCTTCCAGCTGCCAGGTCATGGAAACATCGCCGGCGCCCGGCTGACTGCCCACGCTGCCCAGTGAATACTGCGCATTCTGATCCTTCACGGCCTGAGCGATGTCCGACGTGCTTATGCCGAGCTGCGCCATGCGCGGAGGATCCAGCCAGATGCGCATGGCATGATCGCTGTTGCCTATGATCTGCGCCTGCCCCACGCCGGGCAGACGCTTGAGACCGTCGAGCAGGTTGACGAGAGCGTAATTGCCGAGTGCAGTGGCATCGTACCGGCCGTTTTTCGAATACAGTGCCACGATCTCCAGAATGGCAGGAGAAAAGGTATCCACGGTCACGCCGTACTGACGCACTATTTCCGGCAGCATGGGCGTGGCGGCCTGCACTCTGTTGTTGACGTTCACCTGAGCCACATCGGCATCGGTGCCCACGGCAAAAGTCACGGAAATCTGCATGGATCCGCTCGAAGAGCTGACGGAGCTCATGTAGATCATGTCGGAAACGCCGTTGATCTGTTCCTCGATGGGTGTGGCCACGGTTTCGGCAATGACTTCGGGACTGGCTCCCGGATACTGGGCGCTGACCGTAATCGTAGGCGGAATGAGATCAGGATACTGCGCCACCGGCAGCACCCGTATGGAAAGAAGACCAGCCAGCACGATGAATACGGACAACACTATGGAAAGAACGGGCCGGCGCAGAAAGAACCCCGCCCGCGGTCTGACGGAAGATGCGCCGGAGACGGCGGAAGAAGTCCGCTGACTGTCGCTGCGGGATGCATCACTCATGCGGGGCCTCCTTGACAGGCGCGGGAGCATCTTCCACACCGCCTCCCGTGACCGGAGACGTGGATGCCGGCGTATCCAGAGGATCGGGCTTCAGCACCTGATGAAGCACTTGCGCGTTGACGGCACTGCCCGGCTGTACCTTGTTCTGCCCTTCCACGATCACCCGCTGTCCAGGAACAAGCCCCTTTTCCAGAAGAAAACTGCCTCCGAAGGCAGGACCGAGTGTCACGGACGTCAGCACGGCTCTGTTCGAAGCATCAAGTGCATAGACGGCCGGTCCGTTTTCCGTCTGCATGAGCGCCTCCTGCGGAAGCATGACGGCATCAAGAAGTCTGGCTCCCCCTACGCGAACCAGCACATACTGACCGGGCAGCAGCGTGCCGTCGGGATTGGGAAAGCGTGCTTTGGCACGCACCGCGCTTGTGGATGCGTCCACCTGCGTATCCAGAAAGACGACGCGCCCCGGACGGTCGTAGTCTGCACCGTCGATGAGAGAAAGCGAGGCTGACGATCCTTCTCCGTAGCTCACGGCCCGCCCTTTGGACTCCATGTCGCGCATGGAAAAAAGTTCTACGCTCGGCACGGAAAATTCGACATCCATGGGATCGCTCTGATTGATGAACGTCAGCGTGCTCTGCTCATTGACGAGATTTCCCACCGTCGTTACTTCCCGGCTGGTATACCCGGAAAGAGGAGCTTCCACGCGACAATATCCGAGACGTATGCGGGCATCCTCAACGGCGGCCTGTGCCGCGTCGCGGCGCCCCTGAGCTTCCCTCCACGCGGCGTATGCGCTGTCGCGCTGCTGTGCACTCACGGCATTTCCCGCATAGAGTTTCCGTACGCGTTCATATTCCTTTCCGGCGTTTTCCAGTGCGCTCACGGATTCGGCAAGCTGTCCTTCCGCCTGTCTGAGCGCCGCTCTGAAAGGTGCCTGCTCTATTTCAAACAGAACGGTTCCCTGCTTCACATACGTGCCTTCCTCAAAAAGACGCTTCACGAGAATGCCGGATACCTGAGGTCTGACCGCCGCATACCGACTCCCCAGCGTCTGTCCCATGAACACGGCATAAAGGGGTACGTCCATGCGTTCCAGTTCCACGACCCTGACGAGCGGCGGCGGCATTTCCGACTCGGCCGAATGCTTTTTTTCTCCTTCGTCGCAGGCGACGAGACAAAGACAAAGCAGCACGGCTCCTCCTGTGCGCAGGATATCCATGAATCTTTCCTCCTCTCTGAGCAGTTCTCTGCCGGGACGCTTCCATATAGGCGTTTTCCGGGAAAGATCCGCCATGAAACGCGAAGCCGTCCGCCCGTGATTGACAAAACGCCGGGCGAACGTACATTATGACAATCTCCTTTCTCTTAATACGGCGATGAAAAACACGCCATGAGGTTCTGTATGAGTCCTTTTATTGTTCGAGGTTTTCTTATCGGCAGCTCCATCGGCATCTTTGCCGTGCTTCTCGGTTTCGTGAATACGGCGGAAGGAATTGTTTTCGGAGCCACGATGGGACTGCTTGCCGGACTCACGTCTGCCAGGATCCATGAAAAAAGAACGCAGCTGAAGGCAAAGAATGCGGAGAACGGACAGCACCGGTCCTGAGTCCGCAGTCCGACAAACGGATTTTTCCTGTCAGACGAACCGGTCAGCCGTTTTCGTGACGTGCATCGTTCCTGATTTTCAATGGAAGAAGGCGGCGACTGCACTTTTTCGGCAAAAAACGCTCCTTCTTTTCTTCCGGAGCCGGGATCTCACTGAAAAAACAATGCATATCAAAGAGCCTTCCTTTTCGATTTTCGGAAAAGGAAGGCTCTTTGATATGCAGCAATTGGCATTGTAGTTTAGGAAACTTCAGGAAAACCGCCCCTTGAAACAAGACCGGATCTTCCGATACGACAATCTGCGACATCCCCCCGCAAAACTCATCCCCGACGTCGGCAGAAACTCAGAAGCCTGTCGAGAAAGGCCAGGGCACGCTTGAAGGAAGCCTCATCGGCAGCAAGAGACTGCGGTCTGGGCAGCTGGATGACAAGGCGTCCGTACACCCGCTCCTGGCAGAACGGAAGCAGCGTCTTCGGCATGGCGAGAACATCGCGGGCATCGGAGCCGAAAAGAAGCAGCACCCGGGGATTGAGCAGCTTCACCCCCGACCAGAACAACGCAGGACCGTCTTCAGGACGCTCACTGGCAAGTCCGCAGGGCCAGAACACATGCGTGCCTCCGGGATGACGCAGTTCCATGAGCATGCGCACGATGACCTGCTTGCGCGTTTCATCGGGCGTACCGGTCAGATCTTCTCCAAGGCCGGCATAAGTCCACAGCACCAGAGGTCGCGGCGGCAGAGGCCGACGGTTCTTCAGCGCAAGCCAGGAGGACGGCCATTGTTCCACGGCAAGAGCGCCGGGCGTGGCAAGAAGACCGGATGAGGGCGTCTGCTGCGCGCGACGGGAACCGGACACAACCTCCGTCCGCTCTCCGTGCCGATCGGCAGGTCCTGAAAAGGACACGGCGTTTCCGGACGTCCGCGACCGTGCCGAAGCTGCAGAAGAAGCGGGAGCCGGAGTCCCCTGAGAAGGAGCAATTTCCTTTCCGGAAACGCGTACGCGCTCTGCAGACGCAACGGACAAATCCCCTGCCCTCCCCGCGGTATCCGTCTGCAGTGCTTCGGACCTGCTTCGTTCCCCGCGCAGTTCGGACA
>USNI01000115.1 GCA_900555975.1 uncultured Desulfovibrio sp.
CCTATCAGATCTACAAGAACCTGGCTGCCAACCTGCAGCTCGCCTACATCATCAACGACTTCGACGACGAAGATCACAAGGGCACCAAGATCGACGAAGACGCCTGGATCGCCGCTCTCAGCTTCGCCTACAAGTTCTAATTCGACGCGGAGCTAGTCCGCATCGTTCTGTCCCCCATTCTCAACGGGAGAGGATGAATATCCTCTCCCGTCTTTTCGTGATGTTGATCTGCCCGCGGACCAGCCTTTCAAGCACTATACTGATTTCCGACCGGCGGGGACCCTGCATCCTCATTCAACATCTCTTCCAGAATCCCGCAGGTCCTTTTCATCATCTCTCCGCACACGGACACGAACAGTCCCTGTTCCGCCGCCTGCTTCATGACGCCCGGCTGCGTGATGTCCATTCCGAGTATGTCTCGACAGGTACGACAGGGCTGCATCGCCGAAAGGCGTGTTTCAAACTCCGTCACCTTTTGTGCAAGCAGGGGCTTTCTGAGCTTTCCTTCCTCCATGGTGGCCGCGCTTCCATAGCGGAGACCAAGGACAAGATGGGCTCCGCTGATGCAGCCGCAGATATCGGCATGCCCCATGCCCGTTCCGAATGCCGCACCCATGCCGATGGCCTGAACGTCATCGATGCCGAGACGGGATGCAAAATGAAGACAGACCTGCTGGGCGCAAATGCCGAGACGTGTCACCATGCTTCCTCCTGAATCGCTCCATGACAGCCGGAATCCCCTCTGTCCGAAACCTCTCCGGTCCGGCACAGATGTTTTCCACTGCGTTCTCTTCCGTTCGGACAAAACGGAGCCGTATCATTTGCCGCGCAGAAGACTCTGCACATCCTTGTCATGACCGAGAACGAGTACGCTTTCCCCGGCCTGGAAACGGTGCGACGGTCCGGGCATGGGCTGAAGGTCCTTTCCCTTCTTCACGCCGAGCACGTTGAGCCGGTACCGCTGCCGCACGGCCAGCTCCATGACGGTTTTACCTTCCCATTCGCGGGGAGTGGCAATTTCATAGATGGAATAATCGGGAGACAGGCTTATGTAATCGAAAATGTGATCGCTGCTGTATCGCATGGCCGCCCAGTCGGCCATCTGTCGTTCCGGATACACGACATCATCCGCACCGTTGCGCAGAAGAAACTTGGCATGCACTTCCCGCGAAGCGCGCGAAAGCACGAATCGCGCACCGTGCTCCTTCAAGAGAGCGGTCGTCTCCAGAGAACTCTGAAAATCATCACCGATAGCCACCACGCACAGATCGAAATTGCTCACGCCCACGGAACGTATGAACGTCTCACTCGTGGCATCCGCTATCTGGGCGCTGGTCACGAACTCCAGCGCTTCGTTGACTCTCTGCTCGTTTCTGTCGATGGCGAGCACCTCATGATCCAGTTCACGCAGTTTTCTCGCCATGCGGCGACCGAAGCGCCCCAGCCCAATAAGCAGTACGGATTTCATGCAGCAACTCCTGTCAGCCTACGGCCACATCTTCGGAAGGATAGCGGAATTCGTCCTGCCTGAGTCCGGAGGACACCGCGAAAAGCACTGTGAGACTGCCCACTCTTCCGAAATACATGAGCAGTATCAGAATCCCGCGCGAAGCATCGGAGAGTTCCGGCGTCGCACCCAGAGAAAGACCTACCGTACCTATGGCCGATGCCGCCTCGAAAAAAGCCGTCATGAGCGGCAGCTCATCAAGTGCGGAGATCACCATGCCTCCGGCAAGAAAAAGCAGAAGGTAGAACATGAATATGCCGGAGGCCCGACGCAGCACCATGTCGGTGAGGCGACGACCGAAGCCCCTCACATCTCTGCGGTGCAGAAAGATGGACATGAGTCCCAGCAGAAGTACCGCCAGCGTCGTCACCTTGAAGCCCCCTCCCGTGGAACCGGGAGCCGCGCCCACCAGCATGAGCAGTATGGTGAACAGCTTGCCGAGCGGACTCAGGGCTGCGAGATCCACGCTGTTGAAGCCCGCCGTACGGGGACTTACCGCCTGGAACATGGATGCCAGCACCGCTTCCGAAGTCGACATGTGCCAGCTATCCCGCTGAAATTCCCAGAGAAAGAAAAACAGGAATCCCCCGGCAAGCAGCAGCATGCTGGTGATGAGAATCAGCTTGCTCTGAAGATGGTAGCGCCTCACATTGAATCCGTGTGAACGGATATCGTCCAGCGTAAGAAAACCTATGCCGCCCGTGACGATGAGCAGTGCAATGACGATGCATACCAGCGGATCCGCTGCATAGGCCGTGAGCGAAGAATACGGATGCGCTGCTCCCATGAGATCGAAACCGGCGTTGCAGAAGGCTGAAACGGCATGAAAGAAAGCCATCCAGAGTCCCTGCCCCAGCCCCATGTCAGGGCAGAAGCGAAGCGCCAGCAGCACAGTCCCCGTCAGTTCGACGGCAAGCACGGTACGGAAGATGAAGCCCGTCAGTCGCACGATACCCGCAAGCTGAGGTGCGGCAATGGATTCCTGCATCACCCAGCGCAGGCGGAAGCCGATCTTCTGACCGGCGAGTACGGCCACGGCCACGGCCATGCTCATGACGCCGAGACCTCCGGCCTGTATGAGCATCAGAAGAATGAACTGCCCGAAAGGAGACCAGAACCGTACGGTGTCATGCACCACAAGTCCGGTCACGGTAATGGCGGATGTAGCCGTAAAAAGCGCATCCCCGAAATCCGCACCAAGACCATCCCTCGTGGTGCCGGGCAGCATGAGCAGCCCCGTACCGAAGACGATGAAGAAGAAATATCCCAGGATGATGATCTGCGAAGGACTGATGCGCGAAGTGTTCCAGAATGACATAGCAGCTCCGGCATCGGACGCCGGTTGTTCATGAGAAAGGCCTGTAACGTCTGTTTCAAGTACCATGTCGCCGATATCGAAGCAAGTTTCCTCTCTCTTCAATCCCTGGATCACGACCACAGCTGCCGACGCTTCCGGTCGGAGATGTCAAAAAAGAAGGAACGCCTCCAGGGATCGGAACACGGTCCGGATCCGAAACTCCCCGCAATGGCTGCGGAAATCATCCCTGCTGGGATTCGGAAGGCTCTATATAGGTGGTCTCAAGATCGTCGAAGGCTGTGAATTCCGGCCTGTAGGCCAGTTCCACCGTGCCCGTGGGACCGTTTCTGTGCTTGCCGATGATGATTTCGGCAATGCCGGTCTTCGGACGGTCGCCCTTCTTGTTGTAGGCGTCCTCCCGATGAATGAACATGATGAGGTCGGCGTCCTGTTCGATGGCGCCGGACTCGCGCAGGTCGGAGAGCACGGGCCGCTTGTCGGTCCTCTCCTCAACCTTTCGATTGAGCTGGGAAAGAGCGATGACGGGTACCTTCATCTCCTTGGCCAGGGCCTTCAGATTGCGCGAGATATCGGAAATTTCCAGTTCACGGGAATCGTTGCGGGCGGAATGCATGAGCTGAAGATAGTCCACCATGACAAGATCAAGACCGTGCTCGGCCTTGAGGCGGCGGCAGCGGGCACGCAGGGCCAGCGGCGTAAGACCAGCGGTATCGTCGATGAATATCTTGGCGCGGGAAAGCGCATCGGCGGAAGCGGAAAGCTTGGCCCAGTCGTCGTCCTCAAGAAAACCTCGTCTTACGCGGGAAAGCTCCACTCTGCCCCATGCGCAGAGCATGCGGTCCATGAGCGACTCCTTGCTCATTTCCAGGGAAAAGATGGCGACCGTCGCGCCTCCGGAAAGAGCTGCGCGCATGGCCACATTCAGGGCAAAGGCCGTCTTGCCCATGGAGGGGCGGGCCGCAACGATGATGAGATCGGTAGGCTGAAGTCCAGCCGTCATCTTGTCGAGCTGCATGTAGCCCGTGGGCACACCTGTGGTCACGCTCTTGTTGTTGTAGCGGGCAAGCAGCTCGTCGAACACGGAACGGACAAGTTCGCTGCTGCTGGAAAACGTCTTGCTGTTGGCGCGTTCGGAAATGGAAAATATGGCGCGCTCCGACTCGTCAAGCAGCGTGGGCACGTCCTTGGAGGCATCGTAGCAGTTGCTGATGATCTGAGCGGAGGTGTCGATGAGCGTGCGCTGCATGGCCTTGTCGCGCACGATTTTGGCCCAGTGCACGGCATTGGCGCCGCTCACCACGGCCCGGGAAAGATCTCCGAGATACGCGGCACCGCCCGCAGCCTCAAGCTGGGAATGACTGACAAG
>USNI01000116.1 GCA_900555975.1 uncultured Desulfovibrio sp.
TTTCCAGCCGCTCCGACCTGCCCGGCTCTCCACAGATGTGCTTGTTTTCCGCGTCCGTACGGACAAAAGGCATGCTGTCGTATTCCCCGCACTGCGTCGAAGGCTGGAACGGAGCCGATGACGGAGGGATGCTCAGGCACCATCAGGACCCATAAACGGAACGGTTCCTTCAGACCTGCCACAGCTTCATGCCGGGGCCATCTCCGAGGGCATCGGTCTGAGCCGGAGCATCATTGTTGCCGGGGCGTCATTCGACGACGTCAAAGCCGTCCGTTCTTCAGGGACGACGGAACGAAACCCGCATCTGCCGGAGAAAACGGCACTTCCGCCGTAAAAAAGGACGCCGTCCCGATCATTCGGGGCAGCGTCTCTGGTCATGACGATGGAGAAATCAGGTGCAGGATCAGGCGTTCATCCAGGGAAGCATGTTGTACAGGCAGACGGCGATGAGACCGCCGATCAGAGGACCGACAAGCGGCACGATGGCGTAATCCCAGTGCGAGCTGCCCTTGCCGCGGATGGGAAGCACGGTATGGGCCAGACGGGGACCGAGGTCACGGGCGGGATTGATGGCGTATCCGGTCAGACCGCCGAGACTCATGCCGATGGACACGATGATGCCGAACACCAGAATGTAGTTCACGCCTCCGGGCATGTTGGGAACCTGATTCAGTCCGAGAATGGCGAAGACCAGCACGAAGGTGCCGATGATTTCGCTCAGGAAGTTGCGGAAGCGGTTGGGCACGGCGGGAGAGGTGCAGAACACGCCGCGCTTGACGTCGGGATCGTCGGTGGCGTCGAACTGATCCTTGAACAGGGCATAGACGATGCAGCCGCCCACGAAGGCGCCGGCCATCTGTGCGATGCAGTAGCCGGGTACCATGCCCCAGCTGAAGAAGCCGCCGGCGGCAAGCGCGATGGTGAGGGCGGGATTGAAGTGAGCGCCGGAAGCGGCGCCGAAGATGAATGCCGGCAGCATGACGGCAAGACCCCAGGCAAAGGTGATCTGGACGGCGCCGGCGCCTTTCATGCCGGATCTGTTCAGATTGACGTTGGCCACCACGCCGTCACCGAGGATGATCAGAATCATGGTTCCGAAGAATTCAGCAAGATAAGGCATATACATTACTCGCGCAGTATGTTTCAAGATGATGGGAATGTTCCTCCGCCTGCCAAAGCGGCGGAGGAACACATCGTGGCACAGAGGACGGAAGCCTCGCAAGGCTGACTGTCCGTCTTCTGCGTGCCACAGATCCGGAACAATGCTTTCAGGAAAAAGGGGCTACTCCTCGTCTCTGGCCCAGTTGTAGGCGCACTTCACGGCCTTCTTCCAGCCGCGAACCTTTTTGTCGCGCTCGGTACGGGTGATCTTCGGTCCGAACACCTTGTCGCTCGCCCAGTTGCGGATGACGTCTTCCTTGTTCTTCCAGTAGCCGACGGCAAGACCGGCCAGATAGGCGGCGCCCATGGCCGTGGTTTCCACACAGACCGGACGGTTCACCGGTGCCTGGTTGATGTCGGCCTGCATCTGCATGAGCAGATCGTTGGCGGACGCGCCTCCGTCCACCTTGAGCGAGGTCATCTTGATGCCGGAATCCGCTTCCATGGCGCCGAGCACCTCGTAGGTCTGATAGGCCAGGGATTCCAGCGTGGCGCGGATGATGTGATAGCGGTTCACGCCGCGTGTCAGTCCCACGATGGCGCCGCGGGCATAGGGATCCCAGTGGGGCGCTCCCAGACCGGTGAAGGCGGGAACCACGTAGCAGCCGTTAGTATCGGAAACCTTGTTGGCGAAGTATTCGGAATCGGAAGCGGCATCCAGCACGCGCAGCTGATCGCGCAGCCACTGTATGGCGGAACCGGCCACGAATATGGAACCTTCCAGAGCGTAGTTGACCTTTCCGTCCAGTCCCCAGGCAATGGTGGTGACCAGACCGTTCTGGGAGAAGATCGGCTTTTCACCCGTATTCATGAGCATGAAGCAGCCGGTGCCGTAGGTATTCTTGGCTTCGCCGGGTTCAAAGCAGGTCTGTCCGAAAAGCGCCGCCTGCTGATCGCCCGCAGCACCGGCGATGGGAATGACGCCGCCGAACAGCTCCTGTACGGTTTCACCGTACACGCAGCTCGAAGGCATGGCCGTGGGCAGCATGCTGGCGGGAATGCCCATTTCGGCCATGATCTCCTCATCCCACTTCAGATCGACGATGTTGAAGAGCATGGTGCGGGCGGCGTTGGAGTAGTCGGTGATATGCACCCTGCCGCCGGTGAGCTTCCAGATGAGCCAGGTTTCCACCGTGCCGAAAAGAAGCTGTCCCGCCTCGGCCTTTTCTCTGGCGCCGGGAACGTTTTCCAGAATCCAGCGGATCTTGGTGCCGGAGAAGTACGGATCAATGACCAGTCCCGTCTTGGCCCGGAAGGTTTCGGTCAGTCCCTTTTCACGCAGGCTGTCGCAGTACTCGGCGGTACGGCGATCCTGCCAGACGATGGCATGGTGGATGGGTTCGCCGGTTTCCCGGTCCCAGACGATGGTGGTCTCACGCTGGTTGGTTATGCCGATGGCGGCGATATCTTCGGCGGCGGCATCGATTTTTGCCAGCGCCTCGGCGGCCACGGCATACTGGGTCAGCCAGATTTCCATGGCGTCATGTTCCACCCAGCCGGGCTGAGGAAAATACTGCGTGAACTCTTTCTGGGCAACACTGCAGGCCTCGCCCTTTTCATTGAACAAAATGCAGCGGTTGGATGTCGTTCCGGCGTCAAGCGCCATGATGTACCTGCCCATGAAGAAACCTCCTTTCCAATACGGCTGATCGTAACGCCGCGTCATGATACATGAAAAAAAGACAACAGGACATGAAAAATGCCGCCGCTTCCTTCAAAAATCATGGAAACGACAATATATTCAAGGTGTTCAAATATCTGTGCCACGCCTCGATTCATACTTTATACTGTTACTTCTATAATACAAATATTGCATGAAAATGGCAACCCGATGATCATTATGACGTTGTTTCCTTCATATGAATCATGAGATATGCAACCAATACAGATATAAAGAAAAAAATACTGAAAAACCGAAACTTGCGTTTAAACAAAAAAAAGACCCTTCCGGAGAAGAGTCTTTTTCATCGGACCGGGGAGTGCCGGAACCGGCACTCCCCGCATATGCGGAAAACGGAAACGACCGGAAGCGGCCGGTCTCCTGCTCGACAAGACATACGGCTCCGGCCAGAAGGCGGGAAACCTGCCTGCCGGTCCTGTACGGCTTCTAGAGAACCTGATTGAGGAACTGCTGCAGTCTCGGATGCTGCGGTCTTTCGAAAATTTCCTGCGGAGTGCCCACTTCGAGGATCTGTCCCTTGTCCATGAACACGACCACGTCCGCCACGGTACGGGCGAAGCCCATTTCGTGGGTCACGCAGATCATGGTCATGCCGTCGCGGGCCAGGTTGACCATGACGTCCAGCACTTCGCCCACCATTTCCGGATCCAGCGCCGAGGTCGGTTCGTCGAACAGCATGAGTTCGGGCTTCATGGCGAGCGCCCGGGCAATGGCCACGCGCTGCTGCTGACCGCCGGAAAGCATGGCGGGATAGACATTGGCCTTGTCGCTGATGCCCACCTTGTTCAGCAGTTCCAGGGCCAGTTCCTCGGCCTCCTTTCTGCCCATGCCGCGAAGACGGCACGGAGCCATGGTAAGGTTCTGGAGCACGGTTTTGTGGGGAAAGAGGTTGAACTGCTGGAACACCATGCCGAGATTCTGACGGATCTTGTTGATGTCGTTCTTCGGATCGTTGACGTCGATGCCGTCCACGGAGATGAGTCCGCTGTTGATCTCCTCAAGCCTGTTGATGGAGCGCAGCAGCGTGGACTTGCCGGAACCGGACGGACCGATGATGACCACGCGCTGTCCCTGATAGACGTCCAGAGAGACATCCTGCAGAGCGGGCAGTTCCCCGAAGAACTTCCACACATGTTCGATGCGGATGATGGGTTCCGCGCTATTTGCGTTTGTCATAGTAGTTCAGCCTGGCTTCGAGAATGCTGACCGCCTTGGAGAGCAGCAGCGTAATGATGAGATAGATGAGGGCGATGACGGTATAGGTCTCGAAGTACAGATAGCTCTTGGCGGCGAAGCTGCGTCCGTACTGCATGAGGTCGGGCATGGCCATGACGGAGACCAGA